>JAFXWI010000065.1 GCA_017542915.1 Paludibacteraceae bacterium | reverse complement strand
TGTTTCTCACTACACCAAGCCTGAGGAGGTTATCGACTTCGCTACCCGCACTGGTTGCGATTCGCTCGCTATCTCTATCGGTACCAGCCACGGCGCATACAAGTTCACTCCTGAGCAGTGTACCCGCGACCCAAAGACTGGCAAGCTCGTTCCACCACCACTCGCATTCGACGTGCTCGACGCTGTAATGGAGCAGCTTCCGGGCTTCCCCATCGTTCTCCACGGCTCGTCTTCTGTTCCGCAGGAGTATGTGGATATGATCAACAAATACGGAGGCAAACTGCCTGACGCAGTAGGTATTCCCGAGGAGCAACTCCGCAAGGCTGCTAAGAGCGCTGTTTGCAAGATCAACATCGACTCTGACTCCCGTCTGGCGTTCACCGCTGCTGTCCGCAAAGTGTTCGCAGAGAAACCGGCAGAGTTCGATCCGCGTAAGTACTGCGGTCCTGCACGCGACCTGATGACCGAGCTCTACAAGCACAAAATCATCAACGTCCTCGGTTCCGACGGCAAAGCAGAATAATTGATGGTTGATTAGTTGATCGGTTTATAGGTTTATATGTGGTTTTATGGTTAAACTGGTTAACTTGTTCAACCACGTATAAACTTATCAACTCATAAACTCATAAATTAAAATTTATGCTTAATTTTATGACCGCCGAAGAAGCGGCGGAATTGATTCAACATGGTGACGTCTTGGGTATGGGTGGCTTCACGGCCACCGGTGTGCCCAAGGCTGTTCCCTTTGCCTTGGCACAGCGCGCAGAGAAACTGCATGCACAGGGCATCCCCTTCCGTGTAGGATTAGAGACCGGTGCGTCGATGGGTGACAGTTGTGACGGTGCTTTGGCTCGCGCGCACGCAGTCGAGTTCCGCACGCCGTATCAGTCCAATAAATCCATGCGCGAGGAGATCAACGCCGAGGGTACGCACTATTTCGACATGCACCTGAGCCACATGGCGCAAGACCTGCGTTACGGCTTCCTGCCGAAACCCAACTGGGCGATCATCGAGGCTTCGTATGTCGGCGAAGATGGTACGATCGTGCCTGCTGCAGGAGTCGGAATCATGCCGACCATCTGCCGTATGGCGGATAAGATCATCGTCGAACTCAATGAGATGTTCCCTGCTTCTATGCGGGGTATGCACGATCTCTATGAGCCGCTTGATCCTCCTTGCCGCCGTGAGATACCGATCTACAAACCATCTGACCGCTGCGGCTCTGACCATCTGAAGGTTGATCCCGCGAAGATAGCTGCCGTAGTGAAGACGAACCGTCCGAACGAGATCGCGGCTTTCACACCGGTGGATGAGACAACAGCCAAGATTGGTGCTAACGTAGCTGCCTTCTTGGAGGCAGAGATGAAAGCAGGACGTATTCCTGCGTCCTTCCTGCCGATTCAATCGGGCGTGGGCAACGTAGCCAACGCCGTCCTCGGTGAGCTCGGTAAGAACCCGCATATCCCGCCGTTTGAGATGTACTCCGAGGTCATTCAGGATTCTGTCGTGGACCTCATCAAAGCAGGTCACTGTAAGTTCGCTTCCGGTTGTTCTTTGCGTCTCGTAGAGAGCAAGATGGCGGAAGTCCTTGCAGACCTTGATTTCTACCGCGACAAGCTCTTACTTCGTCCGCAGGAGACATCCAACAGCCCGGAGATCGCTCGTCGTCTTGGTATCATCGCTATCAATACCGCCCTCGAGGCAGATATCTACGGCAACGTCAACTCGACGCATGTATGCGGCACGAAGATGATGAACGGTATCGGTGGATCGGGTGACTTCGCGCGCAACGCGTACCTTAGTATATTCACTACGGCTTCGACCGCCAAGAACGGTGCTATTTCGTCGATTGTACCGATGGTAACGCACCTCGATCACTCCGAGCACTCTGTAAAGGTCATCGTGACCGAGCAAGGTGTAGCCGATCTGCGTGGTAAGAGTCCGCGTCAGCGTGCCGAGGAGATCATCAATAACTGCGTGGCTCCCGAGTATCGCGAGATGCTCCGTGACTACCTCAAGATCGCTAAGCACGGTCAGACGCAACACAACCTCTCGTGCGCGTTCGCAATGCACGAAGAGTTCATGAAGTCCGGCGACATGCGTAACACGAAGTGGGAAAACTACATCCGTTAATTTTCCTCCCTTCACAACGAAAAAGCAGTAACCCCGATCGGTTACTGCTTTTTGTTGTATCAAGACTCTCAACACTAAACTCTCTAAGGCACCGGGTCATAGCCGCTTCCGCCCCATGGATGACAGCGGCAGATACGTTTGATGCCGAGCCACGTGCCTTTGAAAATGCCGTATTTGAGGACAGCCTCCACCATGTATTGGCTGCAAGTAGGCGTAAAGCGGCAGGCAGGAGGAGTGAGCGGCGAGATAAAGACCCGGTAGAAATACACGGGCAACAAAAACGCCTTACGCACGATGATTTTCCAGTCCTTCATCCTTTCCCCTTTCACTTTTCACCTTTCACCTTCCTAAGCGCCTTGCAAACGGCTTTTTCAATGATAGCAAAGCTCTGCTCCTCCTTGTCCATATAGTTAAAAGCAATCAGGAAATGCTCCTCGCCCAATAGATCTTGGTGCAAGCGATACGCTTCACGCATGAGTCGGCGCAGATGATTACGTTTGACTGCCCGTTTAAAGAGCGATTTGGGTGCCCAGACAAGAACTTGTGTCTCCTCTTCCGTAAGTTGCCACGTCACACGAAAAGGCCACGCCGTGAAGCGCTTACCTTGTTTGTACAACTGCGCAATACGCATCTGTCCGCACAACCTGCTATGTTTAGGAAAGGTTTTCAATCAATTGTCCATTGTCCCTTACAAGCCCTCTTTGTCCAGATAATCCCCTATAGCCATCGGCAGAGACGCGAACTCTTTGCCCGGACCGGCTTCTATATCCACACGCAGGCCGGCTTCCTCCAGAGCTCGAACGGTGCTTTCACCAAACGCTGCGATGAGTGTCTTGCCTTGTTTCCAGTTCGGGAAATTCTCACGCAGCGAGGTCACACCTGCAGGTGTGAAAATCGCGATGATGTCGTAATCGAACGATTTATCTTTCGGCCAAGGAGTAGTCACCGTGCGGTACATGATAGCCGGGGTTACCTCAATGCCGTTGAGGGCAAACATGTTGATCTGATCCTGCGTATGGATATCGGACAGCACCATCATATATTTCTCATTCGGACGGCGGTGCATAGCAGGCAGCAGATCCTCAAACTTATTTCCGGTCTCCGGGAAGAAAACCTTCCGTTTACGGTAGTTAATGAATTTCTGCAGATAGAGTCCCACCTGTTCGGTGTTGCAATAGTAGTGCATGGAGTCCGGTACGTTCACACGCATCTCTTCACACATCCGGAAATAGTGCTCCGCGCCTAATTTGGAGTTCAGAATCACCGCCGTATAATCGAGCGGATTGATATGCTGCTGGCGGAACTCACGGGCGGAAAGGCCTTCGATGTGAATAAACTGATAAAAATCGCACTGCACATCGTACTGCTCTTCCAAACGAGTGTACGGATTGTGCGCTGTAGTCGGAGTCGGTTGTGAAAAAAGAATCTTTATCATAGGGATATAATTTTCGAACTAATCAGGAAGAGTGCTCCCAAGGGCAACACTTCCAACGTACATATATATAGGGCAATATACAGTATTGCCGCGGGATGAGTCCAATAAGTTCGTATCAGGCGGAACGTCCACATGAGGATAAACAGTCCGCTGGCTATCAATACAACCCACCGGTTGACAGCAAGGTCGCCTATACGAAGCAGTACTAACAGCGCCGGATAGAGCAAGCAGATCGCAAGCGTGGTGATATCGCTGTAGTGTTCGTAGCTCTGATCTATAAAACGCGACAGGGAGAAGGTGTAATCGATCAATACATTACACAGCATCTTCAGCAGCAGCATACCAAATGTCAGCCCACAGATAGCGGCATAGATACCAAATCGGAAACCCGTACTCTCCGGGATGCAGAGATACACTCCCATCGCCAAAGTGCCGATTCGGAACACACTAATCAGCAGCTGTCCGTATAGGTTGACCGGTGAGTCCTTATAGGTACGATCGGTCTGCGCCAAGAGCGATGTGGGCGACTGAAGGATCACGCCCGGTTGCATCACCTCGCTCAAGATAGCGCATAGCAGCAAGACGAACATCGTCCAACCGCACCAAGCTGCACTCATCGGAGATACTATGTGTTCAATGCCGTTCACCGTTTAATCTTCTATCCATAAATAGAGTTTATCGCCTCTTCGGATCAGCACATCGGTCTTAATCGAGAAATACTGTCCTTTCTCCACGCGTTGCGTCGGACGACCTTTCGTATCGCGCAGCCCTTCGGCTTTGCAGGTATAGACGCCGGTAGTCTCGCCGGTGATAAGCAGATCCTGCCCTTCTTCGATAGCATCTACCGCTTCCACGATGAACTCCGCTACGCTCAGGTTCTTGAAGAAATTGGTACATTTGGCGGCATAGACCTTCTTACGGGTTGCTTTGTTGCCGTACGAATGTGTCCATTCTCCTAATTTCTGCCCTTGGTAATAACCGTCCCAGAAGCCTCTATTGAAGACCCTGCTCAGCCTCTCGTTCCAATTCGCTATCTTCGGTTCGATGACAGCATCCTCTGCATATTCGCCTTTCTGCCAAGCCTCTACCGCCTCTTTGTAGCACCGCACTACGGTATCTACATATTCGGCTCCACGGGCACGACCTTCGATCTTCAGCACACGAACACCGGCATCTAACATCTTGTTCAGGAAATGAATCGTCTTCAGATCCTTCGGGCTCATGATATATTGGTTATCCACCTCTAACTCGAGATCCGAACTCTTGTCCTTCACCGTGTACCCTCTGCGGCAGACCTGTACGCACGCTCCTCGGTTAGCACTCAGACCGTAGTTATTCAGACTCAGGTAGCATTTACCGCTTACCGCCATACACAACGCACCATGACAGAACATCTCAATCCGTATTGGCTGACCACCACGTCCGCATATATGCTGCTCCTGAATATCATGGTAGATAGACGCTACTTGCGTCATGTTCAACTCCCTCGCCAACACAACCACATCGGCAAACTGCGCATAGAACTTCAGCGCCTCTGTGTTGGCTATATTCAACTGCGTAGAGAGATGCACCTCTTCGCCTATTTCGTTCGCGTACTGCATGACAGCTATATCGCTGGCGATGATAGCATCAACGCCCACTGCATGAGCTTTGTCCACGATCTCGCGCATCAGAGGCAGATCCTCCGGATACATCACCGTGTTAACGGTCAGATAGGTCTTCACGCCCGCTTCACGACACGTAGCAACGATCGTGGACATATCGTCCGTGGTGAAGTTGACCGAACTGCGGGCACGCATGTTCAGGTGCTCAATACCGAAATAGACACTCGTAGCACCGGCTTGTATCGCCGCTGCCAGACTCTCCCAGCACCCTACAGGTGCCATTATTTCTATTTGTGGTTGATTATTGGTCATTGGTCAGTAGCCATTCGGCTATTTGTACAGCATTGAGGGCGGCACCTTTGCGGATCTGGTCACTCACGCACCAGAAACTCAGTCCGTTCTCATCCGTCATATCTTTGCGAACACGTCCGATGAATACCTCATCTTTGCCGCTCAGGAAAAGCGGCATAGGATAGATCTTGTTCTCCGGATCGTCCATCAGTACGCATCCTTGCGCTTTCGAGAATGCCTCTTGCGCTTCCTGCACGCTTATCGGACGCTCCGTCTCTACCCACACGCTCTCACTATGAGCCCGCAGCGACGGAACACGCACGCAGGTGGCACTCACCTTGACATCCGAATGCATGATCTTACGCGTCTCGTTATGCATCTTCATCTCCTCTTTGGTGTACCCGTTATCCGTGAACACATCGATATGAGGAATGACATTATATGCCAATTGATACGCAAACTTATTAACCGTCACTTCCTCTCCGTTCTGGATCTGACGGTATTGGTCTTCTAACTCTTTCATCGCCTGAGCACCGGCACCCGATGCAGCCTGATAGGTCGATACATGCACACGTTTGATATGACTCAACCGCTCTATCGCCTGCAAAGCCACTACCATCTGTATCGTCGTGCAGTTCGGGTTCGCGATGATGTTTCGCGGACGCACCAACGCATCCGCAGCATTCACCTCCGGTACTACCAACGGCACATCTTCGTCCAAACGGAAAGCGGACGAGTTATCGATCATCACCGCGCCATAACGGGTGATGTCCTCCGCGTACGCACGTGACACACCCGCGCCTGCGGAGACAAAAGCAATATCGACGCCTTTGAAAGCGTCGTCATGTTGCAGCAGTTGTACTTCGTACTTCCTGCCCTTGAATGCATATGTCTTGCCGGCACTGCGTTCCGAACCAAATAGCTTGAGTTCGGAGACCGGGAATTGCCGCTGTTCAAGAACAGCCAGCAACTCCTGTCCGACGGCGCCAGAAGCGCCAACGATGGCAATATTCATTATGCCAATGCAATAATTGTGTCAGCCTCTGACTCCGTGAAGGTCAGTTTACCTTCGCGTGCGAGCCAACCCAGAGCCAAATACAGCTCCTCGTTTTTCAGTTTGGTTGCTTTCTTCAGAGCCTTCAGACCCTGAGCACCGTTCTGCAGCGCTGCCCATACAGCACCTGCATTCTCACCAATTTTTGTAATCATAGACCTTAAATGTTTTATATTGACTAATAGGTGCTTTTAAGGGGACCCTTCCCTGTGTTATATATAAAATCCTCAGTTTTCCCACTTCTTGAAGATCAAGCAAGCGTTGTGACCGCCGAAGCCGAAGGTGTTACTCAGCGCATAGCGGATGTTGCGCTTTTGCGCTTTGTCAAAGGTAAAGTTAATACGGTAGTCGATCTCTTCGTCTGCATCTTCCGGATCGTGATTGATGGTCGGAGGAATAATACCGTCCTTGAGCGCCATGATACAAGCCATCGCTTCCACAGCACCGGTAGCACCGATCAAGTGACCGGTCATCGACTTGGTGGAGTCGAGGTTCATATCGTAAACATGCTCGCCAAACACACGCTGGATAGCTTTCACCTCGGTCACGTCGCCCAACGGAGTGGACGTACCGTGCGTATTGACATAGTCAATCAACTCCGGTGCTACACCGGCATCTTTCAATGCCAGACGCATCACACGCTCAGCACCTTTGCCTTCCGGATCCGGAGCAGTCATATGGTACGCATCCGAAGTCATTCCCACACCGATGATCTCCGCGTAGATCTTCGCGCCACGTGCTTTCGCGTGCTCGTACTCCTCCATGATCAGACAAGCCGCTCCTTCGCCTAACACGAATCCGTCACGACTCTTGGAGAACGGACGGCTTGCGGTTGTCGGGGAGTCATTACGGGTAGAGAGTGCGTGAAGCGAGTTAAATCCACC
>JAFXWI010000064.1 GCA_017542915.1 Paludibacteraceae bacterium | reverse complement strand
CGCGGAATGATCAAGATGATTCCGAAGCAGGCGCGTCTGTTTACCCCCTCTATCCGCATGGTCGTTTGTATCCCCTCCGGCTCGACCGAGGTGGAGATCCGTGCCGTGCGTGATAGTTCGGAACACGCAGGAGGACGAGACGTCTATATGATCTATGAGCCAATGGCGGCTGCTATTGGTATCGGTATCGACGTTGAGAGCCCGGAGGGCTGCATGATCGTAGATATCGGTGGTGGTACCACGGAGATCGCTGTCATCTCGCTCGGCGGCATCGTCAGCAACAAATCCATCAAGATCGCAGGTGATGACTTCAACCAAGATATCATCGAATACATGGGTCGTATGCACAACCTCCGCATCGATGAACCGACGGCTGAGCGCATCAAGATACAAGTAGGTTCGGCCCTGCCCGAGTTGGAAGATGCTCCCGAAGATTTCGTAGTCATCGGTCCGAATAAAGTGACGGCACTCCCGATGTCCGTGCCTGTCAGCTATCAGGAGATCGCACACTGCTTGGAGAAAAGTATCTCCAAGATCGAAGGCGCTATCCTGCAGGCATTGGAGTCCACACCTCCTGAGTTGTACTCGGATATCGTGAAACGCGGTATCTACCTGACCGGTGGTGGTGCTCTGCTCCACGGTCTTGCTAAACGTCTGACGGATAAGATCACTATTCCGTTCCACGTGGCAGACGACCCATTGCACTCCGTTGCACGCGGTACAGGTGTGGCGCTGAAGAACGTCAATAACTTCGGCTTCCTGCTTCGCTAATACGAATAATCCACTATGCAGAATTTGCTGAAAATACTGCTGCGTTATAGCAACTTCCTTGTCTTTATCGCCTTGGAAGTTGCTGCGTTTTTGCTTATCAGCTTCAATAACGTCTATCCGAGGAGCAGTATGCTCAGTACGGCGAATGAGGTAGTAGCTTGGCAACACGCTATGCTGAGCAATATCAGCGCTTATTTCAGTCTGCGTAGCCAAAACGAACAGTTAGCCGCGGAAAATGCCGAGTTGCGGAACCTCATTTGCTCGATGGATTCGGCAGAACAAGAACCTGTCACCCATTACCAATACGCCAAAGTGGTGCAGATGACCACCAACCGTTTGCACAACTACCTCACTATCAACAGAGGCCGCAAAGACGGTCTCCGTATCGGGCAAGGTGTGCGTAACGAAGAAGGAGCCGTCGGTATCGTACGAACTGTCGGAACGAACTACAGCGTCGTCCTGCCGCTCATCAACACCCATACGAACCTCAGCTGCCGATTTGCCAAGAACGACTACATAGCTACCCTGCAATGGAACGGCAAAGACAGCCGTTTTGCACAACTGGCGGACGTAGCGGCACATATGGTGGTGAATCCGGGAGACACCATCGTCACTAGCGGACTGAGCCCCGTCTTCCCCGAAGGAATACCCGTTGGAATCGTGGAAAACAGCACACTCAAAGAGGGGGACTCGTACTACACCATACGCGTACGACTGCATACGAATTTCAAACGCTTGAAATACGTCGAGGTGGTGGAGAACATACATCAGCAAGAATTGGAGGAACTACAGAATGGAATGGACTAAACAAATAGGACGCTACCTGTTGGTCATGCTTCTTCAGGTGTTGCTCTTCGACCAACTGCAACTATGGGGTGCCTGTCATCCGTATATCTATGTGCTCTGCCTGCTGATGATGCCTATCACCTTACCCCACAACGTGGACATGCTCATCGGAGCTTTTGCCGGATTCATCATGGATATCTTCTGCAACTCGCTCGGCGTACACATGGCTGCCTGCATCCTACTGATGTATATCCGCCCGTACCTCATCGGCTTCATCGTGAACGACAAAGACCGTCTCAACGAGCAAATCAGCCTGCACGCCATCGGCATGGAAGCACTCCTCAAATACACGGTCATCATGGTGCTCATCCATCATCTGACCGTCTTCTCGCTGGCTGCTTGGAGTTGGAGCCATATGGGATTCGTCCTGCTGGAAACCTTCGTCAGCAGTACCATCACTATTCTGCTTGTTATCGGCTATAATATATTGAGATACAAATGATTAATGACCAGTATTATAATCGTCGATACGTCATCAGCGGTATTGCCGTTGTGATAGTACTGACGTATATAATGCGGCTTTTTTATTTGCAAATCATCGATCAATCCACCAAAGATCAGGCGGATAACAATGCCCTCGTCAAACAGACCATCTACCCTTCCCGAGGTCTGATCTATGACCGAAACGGCGAACTGCTGGTCTTCAATCAGCCCATCTACGAGATCACCATGACCATGCGCGACATGGGCAAGAACTGGGACACCTTAGCTTTCTGTAAAAGCCTGTCTATCAGCCGAGAAGAGTTCAACGATCGTATTGCGGACATCAAGGACAAACGCAAGAACAGAGGCTATTCCCGTTGGACACCGCAGGTCTTCATGAGCCAGCTCAAGAAAGAAGATATAGCAAGTCTCCAAGAGTCCCTTTTCCTCTTTCCGGGCATTCAGATACAGAAACGTACCTTGCGTGACTATACCTATAACGCTGCCGCTCACGTCTTAGGCAGCGTCGGTGAGGTCAGTCAGAGTGATATAGACCGTGATGCTTACTACACGCGTGGAGACTACTCCGGACGAGACGGTCTGGAACGTACATACGAGCAGCAGTTACGCGGCGAGAAAGGTGTGGAAGTCCTCATGCGCGATGTGAGAGGACGTATTCAGGGCAGCTATCAGGACGGCGAGCTGGACAGAACAGCCAAAGCCGGAACCGATCTCTACACCACCCTTGACATACAGCTCCAACTACTCGCAGAGGAGCTGTTGGCAGGTAAGATCGGTAGTGCCGTAGCCATCGAACCCAAGACCGGTGAGATATTAGCCTTAGTCTCTAACCCGGCTTGGAACCCAAAAGTGCTGGTCGGCAAAGAGCGCAGCAAGAACTACAACGCCCTCTTGAAAGATCCCACCAAACCGCTCATGAACCGTGCTACACAGGCGATGTACCCGCCTGGTTCCACGTTCAAGACCATACAATCCCTCGTTTGTCTCCAGCAAGGTGCTATCACGCCAAACACCCTCTATCCCTGTTCCGGTCCGGGTAGTACGCCTATCAAGTGTACGCACCATCACGGCTCACCGGTTGCGCTGGATAGAGCAATCGAGCAGAGTTGTAACCCCTATTTCTGGTGTGCCTTCCGAGATTTGCTCCAGAAAGACGGTTACGGCAAAGAGAATGAGGATTTCCGGCATCGCTATGAACTGTGGCGA
Source organism: Paludibacteraceae bacterium (assembly GCA_017542915.1). Next base: position 17,356 of record JAFXWI010000064.1, on the reverse strand, counting down.
GAAGATGTGATGAGCTTCGGCTTAGGACAGAAATTCACCGATACCGACCTAAGCGAGCAATCCTCCGGAAGTATCCCGAGCACCAAGCTCTTTGATAAGTTTTACGGCAAGACGGGCTGGAAAGCAATCACCATCCGTTCCCTCAGTATCGGACAGGGCGAGATCCTCGTCACGCCCCTCCAACTCGCTAACCAAGCAGCCACAATCGCTAACGAAGGATATTACATCTCCCCACACCTCAATAAGAACGATTCTATGCGGATTCATCGGCATAATCTGAAGATTGAAAAGCGTCATTTTGAGGCGGTCAAGGAAGGAATGCATCGCGTGATGGTCTATGGTACCGGACGCCATTACGCCGTAGATAGCCTGCATATGGCAGGTAAGACCGGTACCGTACAGAACCCGCACGGACGAGACCACGCTATCTTCATCGGCTTTGCACCCTTGGAGGATCCGCAGATAGCAGTAGCGGTTGTCGTTGAAAACGCAGGTTTTGGTGCTACATGGGCTTGCCCGGTAGCTACCATGATGATAGAGCAATACCTCACCGGAGAGGTCAAACGCAAAGATTTACGTAAACGCATAGGAAGCACCGTACTCAATGAGAGCGTCAAGAAGTGGTAACATATGGCAACACGTCGATTGGCTGACTATCGGCATGTTTTTAGCTCTGGCCTTCTTCGGCTGGCTCAATATCTATGGTGCCAGCTATACCTTCGACCAGACCAGCATCTTCGATTTCTCTAACCGCGCCGGTAAACAGTTCGTTTGGATCATGGGCTCGTTGGTAATGGGTTTCATCCTCTTGCTCATCGATTATAAGACATACGATGTATTGACCTATTTCGCCTATGGAGCAATGCTCCTACTACTCTTAGCTACCCCGTTTTTGGCACGCGACATCAAGGGTTCGATGAGTTGGATCTCACTCGGTCCCGTCAGCCTGCAACCGGCTGAGTTTGCTAAATGTATCGTCGCTCTGACTATCGCCAAATATATGGGTCGGTACGAGTATAAACTACGCACTTGGCGCGATCTCATCGTACCTTTTGCCCTCATCGGCATCCCTGCCCTCATCATCATGGTGCTCCAGAAAGAGACCGGTTCGGCACTCGTCTTCGCCGCTTTCCTGCTCGTCTTCTACCGTCAAGGTATGAGCGGTTATGTACTATGGATGGTAGTAGCCGCAGTAGCGCTGTTCATCATCAGTATTCGTTTTGGTGCTATTCCTCTGCCTTTAGGAACCGGTAGCGTCGGTATTCTGACCTGTATGCTTATCCTCACGGCAGTGGAGATATATTTCATCTGCAAGGAGCATTATATCCGTTGGCAAGGCTTGATCCTCACCGGAAGTGTAACAGCTATTTACATCATTTGCCTGATCATCAACATCTGGATCGCGATGCCTTTTGATTGGATTTCCATGGGCATCGTGGTGGCGTTGGTGATCTATAATATCTTCATCAGTCTCTACTGGCGCAAATACATGCTGCTGATTGTCGCTTTCTTTACACTCTTTTGTATCGGGTACACGCACGCGTGCGATTTCGTCTTCCAGAAAGTACTGCAACCTCACCAACGCATCCGTATAGAGGTGCTCTTAGGCATGAAAGAAGATCCTGCCGGAGCCGGGTATAACGTGAACCAAGCTCGTATTGCTATCGGCTCGGGACGGTTCTTCGGAAAAGGCTACCTGAACGGCACGCAGACCAAGCTGCAGTTTGTACCGGAACAAGATACCGACTTCATCTTCTGCACAGTGGGGGAGGAATGGGGTTTTGTCGGTTCCATCGGCGTTTTGCTGATGTATCTGGCATTCATCTTGAGACTTGTGTTTATCGCCGAGCGGCAACGAAATATCACTACCCGTATCTACTCATACGCAGTAGCGAGTATCTTCCTCTTCCACCTGACCATCAATGTGGGAATGGTATTGGGACTGCTGCCGGTCATCGGTATCCCGCTGCCTTTCTTCAGTTATGGAGGTAGTTCCTTATGGGGCTTTACGCTATTATTGTTTATTTTACTGCGGTTGGATGCCGCACGTATGGAGCAACTCAATTGATATGTTTGTCACAAACCCGATAGGAATCAAAGGCGAAGAAGAAGCCGCTAAGATGCTGGAGAAAAAAGGCTTTAAGGTAGTTGAGCACAACTGGCGTATGGGGCATCTGGAGATAGACTTGATTGCCGAAAGCAAGAATGAGATCGTCTTTGCCGAAGTGAAAGCACGTACCTCCCTCTTCGGCGAAATAAGACCCGAGGAATATGTCGATGAAAACAAGAAAAGACGCATGATAGCGGCAGGAAATGCTTATATCAAGCTTCACCGGAGTGACAAACAGTTACGGTTTGATATTATAGGTATCCTGATTCATCCCGAAACACTGGAAATAGCCGAACGATCTCATATAGAGAATGCCTTTCAACCATCGATAAAATCGGTAAATTCGGGCTTTTATAAAGGGCGTAGTGCCTATAAACATAGAGCAAGACTATAACAAGACAGATATATGGATTTTAAATACGACGTCATAGTAGTTGGAGCCGGTCACGCAGGATGCGAGGCAGCCAGTTCTGCTGCCCGTATGGGTAGTAAGACACTGCTCATCACCATGGACATGAACAAGATTGCACAGATGAGTTGCAATCCTGCCGTTGGCGGTATAGCCAAAGGTCAGATCGTACGTGAGATAGACGCCCTCGGCGGACAGATGGGTATCGTTACCGACCGAAGTGCTATTCAGTTCCGACTGCTCAACCAAAGCAAAGGTCCTGCTATGTGGAGTCCCCGTAGCCAAAGTGACCGCAAACGATTCATAGAGGAATGGATTAAAGTGCTTAGTCATACCGATAACTTGTATATCTGGCAGGATATAGTAGTGAGTCTTATTATCAAAGATAATAAGGTTTGCGGTGTACGCACGATGTTAGGTATCGAGATGGAAGCACAGGCAGTAGTACTCACCAACGGTACTTTCCTCAACGGTCTCATGCATTGCGGCAAGACACAGATACCCGGAGGGCGTACCTCCGAACCGGCTTCCCATGGTCTGACGGAGCAATTAGTGAGCTTAGGATTCCGTTCCGACCGCATGAAAACAGGTACCCCTGCTCGCTTGGATGCACGTTCTATTCATTTCGAGGAACTGACTCGACAAGACGGAGATACCGATTGGCATCAATTCAGCTATCTGAATACCGTTCATCGTGAACTCAAACAGATGCCCTGCTGGATCACCTATACCAATCCATCTACCCACGAAGCCCTGCGTGCCGGATTAGCAGATTCCCCCCTTTTCAACGGGCAAATCAAGAGTATTGGTCCGCGGTATTGCCCAAGTATTGAGACCAAGATCGTTACCTTTGCCGACAAAGAGGCACACCAGATCTTCTTGGAACCTGAGGGAGTAGATAGCAACGAGTATTACGTCAACGGATTCTCAAGCAGCCTTCCTTGGCAGGTTCAGTTAGCCGGTCTTAGGACGATCAAAGGATTAGAGGATGTTGTTCTCTATCGTCCCGGATATGCGATCGAATATGACTTCTTCGACCCGACTCAATTACACCACACCTTAGAGACTAAACAGATTAAAAATCTGTTTTTCGCCGGACAGATCAATGGTACAACTGGCTATGAAGAAGCCGCCGGACAAGGATTAGTAGCAGGTATCAACGCACATATCAACGTCCACGGAGGCACGCCTTTTACCATGGGTCGCAATGAGAGTTATATAGGTGTACTCATTGATGATCTGGTCAACAAAGGTGTCGATGAACCCTACCGTATGTTCACCTCCAGAGCCGAGTACCGCATCCTGCTGCGTCAGGACAATGCCGACGAGCGTCTTACCAAACGCAGTTACGAGATGGGATTAGCAGACAGAGATCGGTACGATTTGTTCTGTCAAAAACAACAAGCTTGCGCCGATTTCATCGAATATATTCAATCCACTACTATCCGCAAAGGAAGTATCGACTCTTGGTTAGAATCCATCGGTAGTACCGCTATGCACGAGGGATGCAAGATAAGCGACTTGATCCTGCGCCCTCAAGTAAGTATCAAAGGCTTGGCAGAAGTAGTACCAGAACTGAAGGCTAAGATGGAGAATATCTCCGATGAGATCGTAGAAAGTTGCGAGATACAGATCAAGTACGCAGGCTATATCAAACGCGAGCAGATGGAAGCCGCCAAACTACAGCGTTTAGACCAAATACGCATACCCGATACCTTTAACTTTGACGAGGTACAAAGCCTTAGTACCGAGGCACGCCAGAAGCTGAGTCGCATTCGTCCGAAGTCCATCGGCGAGGCGCAACGCATACCAGGTGTAAGTCCAAATGACGTAAGCGTACTATTGATTTTAATGGGTAGATAATAGATTTTAGTTTGCAAAGCAAACTACATTAATTGTTTCACGTGGAACAGAGATAATATAAAACACCATGCATATGACAGCAGAACAAGTAAAAGCAGCTATCCGTAATGTGCCTGATTTTCCAATCAAAGGCATACAGTTTAAGGACATCACCACCGCATTGGCAAGGCACGATTGCCTATGCTGGATGAAAGAGGAGATTGTAAAGCGCTACAAAAATTTGGGTATCACACAAGTGGTGGGAATAGAATCCAGGGGATTTATTTTAGCGCCGTCTGTAGCTATGGAGATAGGTGCAGGATTTGTACCTATCCGCAAGCACAACAAACTTCCGGCCGAGACGGTATCCGTAACGTATAAAAAAGAGTACGGAGATGATACCATACAAGTTCATAAGGATGCATTGAACGAGAATGATATTGTGCTTCTCCATGACGACATCCTGGCAACAGGAGGATCCATGGAAGCAGCGATCAATTTGGTAAAGAAATTAGGGGTAAAGAAGATTTACGTAAATTGCATCATCGAACTCGAAGGGTTGCATGGCCGTGAATACTTGCAGGGCAAAGCAGATGATATATACTGCCTGTTTGGAATAGAAGTAGACGAATAAAGTGAAAGAAAAAGATAATCATATAGCCCTGTTGTTGAAACGTATACCGGAGAGTCCAGGGGTGTACCAATACTTTGATAAGGAGGGACAGATCATCTATGTAGGTAAGGCAAAGAACCTGCACCGACGGGTCAACAGTTATTTCAATAAAGAGCATCAATCATCCAAAACAAGGCAGTTAGTCGCTCACATAGCAGATATCCGATACGTAGTAGTAGAGAGCGAGCAGGATGCCTTCCTGCTCGAAAATAACCTCATTAAGCAGTATCAACCGCACTATAACATATTGCTCAAAGACGGAAAGAGTTATCCCAGTATCTGCATCACACGAGAGCCTTTCCCTCGCATCTTCAAGACTCGTACGATCAACAAGAAAGCCGGTGAATACTACGGACCATATAGTTTCGGCTATTCGGTAGATACAGTTCTCGAATTGATCCATAAGCTCTACCCTATTCGGACATGTAATATCCCTATTACAACCGATTCCATCGAGAAAAAGAAGATACGTGTCTGCCTCAAATACCACCTCAAGAACTGTTGCGGTATCTGCGAGGGAAAAGGCAGAGAGCATTACGCCCAATGGATTGATCAGGCGCGCAAACTGATCAAAGGTGACGCACACGAGATAGGTCGGCAGTTGGAGGACGAGATGATGTCGCTTGCAGCGGATATGAAATACGAAGAAGCAGCAGCTATCAAGCATAAGATAGAGCTACTTGAGCAGTTTAAGAGCAAGACGATTATCACGAATTCATCGGCAAAAGATGTGGATGTATTCGGTTATGACGAGCAGGACGACAGAGTCTATATCTCCATGCTGCATGTGCATAATGGAAGTATAGTACAAGGTCAGACGATCGAGTACCGCCGTAAGATGGAAGAGGAGAAAGAGGAACTTCTGGCAATGGGAATGATGGAGTTGCGAGAACAGTTGGAGAGCAGGACTCAGGACGTAATTGTTCCGTTCATTCCGGAGGTTTTTGATGATACGCTGCATGTATATATCGCTACCAGCGGAGACAGAAAGAAACTGCTCGACTTGGCGATGCAGAATGTACGACAGTACAAATTGGATCGTCTCAAACAAGAAGACAAACTCAATCCGGAGCAACGAGGCGTACGTATTCTAACGGAGTTACAGCAGATGATGGGTCTTCCTACCCTGCCCCGATGGATTGATTGTTTCGATAACTCGAATATACAAGGTACAAACGCAGTAGCGGGATGCGTCGTATATAGAATGGCGAAACCGAGTAAGAGTGACTATAAACGATTTGAGATAAAGACTGTAGAAGGCGCGGATGACTACGCCAGTATGCGCGAAGTAGTACGAAGAAGGTACCAACATATTCTCGATGAATCCGGACAAATGCCGGATCTCATTATTGCCGATGGTGGTTTAGGACAGATGCACGCCATACGCGAAGCTGTGGAGGATCAGTTAGGATTGAGTATCCCGATTGCGGGATTGAAGAAAAACGACAAACACCGTACGCAGACCTTGCTCTTCGGTTTTCCGCCGAAAGAGATCTCGATGCCGGTGACGAGTGAAGTGTTCCGACTGCTGACAAATATACAGGATGAAGTACACCGATTTGCTATTACGTATCACAAAGCGAAGCGCAGTAAGGCACAAATACATAGTCAACTCGATGATATTCAAGGAGTTGGAGAAGCTACGAAGCAAAAGATACTGGCTCATTTCGGTTCAGTGAAACGCGCTGGAACAGCCGAATTAAACGAATGGATTGAATTGCTCGGAAAGAACAGAGGATCAGCTATTTACGAGCAAATTAGAGCCAAAATAAGCCTCTGAAAATTGAATGAAAAGCAAAAACATGGATAAGTACACAGTAAAAATAGGGGAAAATTCGAACCTTTTAGTGTTCAATGAGAAAAATGAGACAGTGAACCCATTGGAGATCCTTCGTGCCCATGAGCCGCATCGGGTCTTTGCCTTCGATGGACCGATGGGTGCCGGTAAGACGACTTTCATCAAAAAGTTAGTGGAAGAGATGGGATCAATGGACATCGTTAACAGTCCTACCTTTGCGATCGTCAACGTGTACGACGTGGAACAACCGTATCGGGGTGAGGTGTACCATTTTGACTGCTACCGACTCAAGGACATCCGCGAGGCGATGGATTTCGGAGCAGAGGAGTATCTGTACTCGGGCAACTACTGTTTGATAGAATGGCCCGATATGATCTCCCCTATTCTACCCGAGGACACGGTATGGATTAAGATCCGACCCTTAGAGAACGGAGACAGAGAACTGACGATAGATGCCTGAGATCGTACTGCATTACATATGGGAGAGATGTCTCTGGGCAGGATTTGCTCAACAGACCACAGACGGACGAGAGGTGGAGATCCTTTCGGTAGGAGAGCACAATCACGACGCCGGTCCGGACTATAGTCATGCGCGTATCCGTATAGATGGTAAGGAGTGGATTGGAAACATCGAGATTCATATCTCTTCGAGCGATTGGACGAAGCACCATCACCATACGGACAAAGCCTATGACTCCGTCATCCTGCATGTGGTGCGTGTAGCAGACAAACCGGTCTATAACTCCAAGGGAGAATTGGTTCCACAGTGCGAACTGCAGTATCCCGGCGACCAAGACTACTTGAGCGGTTTGTTCTCTTTGGCGCAACAGATGGACAGCGCTACCAGCAGGATCGGTTGTGCCGAACAGTTGATACACGAACCCGAGTTGCTTACCAACGGATGGCGTAAGACGCTGTTACACAAACGTTTAGAGTGCAAACGAGCCTCTATTAAACGCCTCTTGGAGATCACGAAAGGAAGTTGGGAGCATGCTTTATATATCTCCTTAGCCCGCAATTTCGGGTTTCATACGAATAGCCTTCCTTTCGAACAATTGGCGATCAATACCCCGCTCTCGTGTTTGATGAAACATCGGAACAGTCTCTTTCAGTTGACGGCAATCCTCTTGGGACAAGCCTCGCTGATCAAGGAAGAGGAGAAAGATCTGCAGAAGGAGTACAACTTCCTTCGCATCAAATTCGGGTTAACGCCTATTGATCCCACGATGTGGAAACATGCCCGGATGCGTCCGCAAAACAGTCCGGAGCTACGAGTAAGACAATTCGCTCAATTGATCTATCAATCAGAGAATCTGCTGAGTAAGATCATAGACGAAAACGGATTGAAGGAGTTGGAACAGCTCTTTAACGTACCGCAAATGGGTAAATCGAGTATCGATATTCTGCTTATCAATACCGTTATACCCTATAAGTACGCGTACGCGATGCATCAAAACAACCCTGTCAAGGCAGAGCAAACGGCTGAACTGATGGAGTCTATTGCTCCGGAGAATAACGTGATCGTCCGCCAGTGGCGCGTATTGGGACAACAGATCCATAATGCAGCCGACACACAAGCTTTGCTGCATCTATATCAGAACTACTGCCAACACCACGAATGTATCAATTGTGAGGTTGGATATAAGATATTCCAAGACAGACAACTAAAATTATTCTAAGATGATAGAAGTTAAGGACATATGGAAGTCGTTCGGCGAATTAGAGGTGCTGAAAGGCGTTCATTTAGAGGTCAAGAAAGGCGAGATCGTAGCGATCATCGGTAAGAGCGGAGCGGGTAAGACTACTCTACTCCAGATCATCGGTACGCTGGATCGTCCGACGAAAGGCGAAGTGCTGATTGATGGCACGAATGTGTTTACCTTGGGCGAGAAAGAGTTGGCAGCCTTCCGAAATAGACATATTGGATTTATCTTCCAGTTTCACCAGCTGCTACCGGAGTTCACGGCGTTGGAGAACGTCTGCATTCCTGCTATGATTGCCCGAGAGAAAGAGTCGGACTATAAGCCCAGAGCAGAGCAACTGCTGCGAGATTTAGGTCTTGGCGAACGAATGAATCATAAGCCGAACGAACTGTCCGGAGGTGAGAAACAGCGTGTAGCCGCAGCTCGAGCTCTGATGATGCGACCCAGTATCATTTTAGCAGACGAACCGACCGGCAGTCTGGACGAGAAGAACAAGAAAGAGCTAAGCGAACTGCTGATTCATCTGCGCCAAGAGTACGGTCAGACGATCCTACTCGTGACGCACGACAAAGAGTTAGCTTCCATCGCTGACCGCATCATCGAAATCAAAGACGGAAGAATTGAATGATTAATGATTAATGATTAATGAATAATGAATATCTCGTTTCATAAATATATAATTGTGTTGGTTTGCGCCATTATGATGAGTGCGTGCCACAAGGGAAGGTCGTATTTCCCGAAGGATTTAGAGAACCAAACGATTGAAATTGTGCGGTTTGACAAGGATCTAATGAACGTTCAGCAAGCAAGTATCAAGGAGGATATAAAGGTGCTCTACGACCAATATCCGACCTTCATGCCCCTGTGGGTAGAAGATATTTTGGGTATTCCGAGTGCCGACACCGCGTATTTGGAGAAAGCCTTACCGGAGTTTTTGGAAGACACCTTGTACGGGTTCCAAAAGACGAATGAGCGTGAGAGAAAGATCTTTGAAGATGTCAGCGGGTTAGAGAAGTCGTTTGGCAAGGCTTTTGCACGTATTCTGTGGCTCTATCCGGAGACGGAAATACCCACACTCTATCTGTTCGTTTCGGGCTTCCAGACGCCTGTTTATTTCAGCGATGAGATCATCGGAATAGGGGCAGATATGTACCTTGGCAGCGACTATGAGTACTACAACCGTGTGGTGTATGACTATCAAAAACAGACGATGCGCAAAGAGTGCATTCCGGTGGATGTAGTGAGTGCGTTCTTATTCCGCACCTTACCCTATACGAGCACCAAAAGCCGTCTCTTGGATCAGATGATGTATCGCGGCAAAGTGATGTATCTGACCGCACAGATCTTCGACGAATTACCGGCATACGAAGTGATGGGTTGGACAAAAGAGCAATGGGATTGGTGTGTACATAATGAGCAGGCCATCTGGCATTTAGTGATGGATAAGAGGGATCTGTTTAAGACCGAGAGTCTTATTTTGACGGGTTATCTGAACGATGGTCCGTTCACTTCGGAGGTGTCGCAGGATGCCCCGGGTCGTTTGGGTATATGGCTCGGATGGCGAATTGCGGAGAGCTATATGGAGCATAACGAGAACGTCAGTTTGCAAGAACTGATGGCAGAAGGAGATGCTCAGAAGATCTTGGAAGAGAGTTATTATAAACCCTAAAATATGCTTACAATGAAACGTTTTGGTTTATTTCTTTTATCCGTATTGCTGCTGACGGCTTGCAGTAAAAAAGACTGCCTTACTTCTCCTGACGGAAGGATGGAGGTGTCGTTCCGCTTGACCGAATCCGGTCAACCGCAGTATAGCGTCACGCAAGACGGAGACACTATTATCTACTGGTCAGCTCTGGGTTTGAAGACCCAAGAGATGAATTTAGACGCGGATTTCAGTAAGGAGAAAACAGAGTTCTGTTCGTATGATGACCAATGGGAAACAGTCTGGGGTGAAGAGCGCATTATTAGCGACAAACATAACCAAATGACGATCCATCTGCATCATCAATCAGGCATAAAGATGGGTATTGTCTTCAGGGCTTTTGACGACGGTTTTGCGTTCCGATATACCCTTGAGAACGGCGATCATCCGCTTCATCCTCTGACTATTACGGATGAGGTGAGTGAATACCGTTTTGCTTCGGATCACGAGGCTTGGTCTATCCCTTGGCGGACGGAGTACTACGAAGGACTCTGGACGAAAACGAAGCTGAGCGAGAAGCAAGATACCCTCTGTTCGCCTATTACATTGGAGCGAACTGATGGCGGTTATGCTTTCGTTCATGAGGCAGCGTTAACGGACTACCCTGCGCAGAACCTGTACATGCAAAACGGAGCATTAAAGACCTATCTGACCCCATGGTTAGAAGAAGGAAAGAGCACGGATACCAAGGCATATATAGAGTTGCCCTTCTCTACCCCTTGGCGCATGGTTATCTGGACGGATGACTTACAACAGATGGTAGCTTCGCGGATCATGCTCAATCTCAATGAACCCTGCAAGATAGAGGACACCTCATGGATCAAGCCCATGAAATTCATCGGTATCTGGTGGGGAATGCATATCAAGTTAATGACTTGGGAAGAAGGACCCAAACATGGTGCTACTACAGCGAACATGGAGAAATACCTGCGTTTTGCCAAAGAGCATGGGATAGAAGGTGTCTTGGCAGAAGGATGGAACAAAGGCTGGAAGACCTGGGCGGATTTCTCCTTCACAGAGCCTTATCCGGATTGGAATATGGACTATTTGGCAGGTTTGGCAGACAGCTTAGGCGTGCAGATCATCGGTCATAACGAGACAGGCGGTAATGCAGCTTATTATGAGAGCGTGTTGGACGAAGCGTACGCGTATCACCATGATCATGGTATCCACGCTATCAAAACAGGCTACGTAGCACCTATTATCCGTACGATAGACGGCTTGCAATGGAACAAAGGTCAATCGGGTGTCCGTCATTACCGCAAGGTTATTGAGACAGCAGCTAAGTACCAGATAGTTATTGATAACCATGAGCCTGTGATGCCGACCGGTCTGCAAAGGACGTACCCTAATCTGATGAGTCAGGAAGGCGTACGCGGACAAGAGTGGAATGCTTGGTCGGACGATGGAGGTAACCCGTGCAGCCATGTGACGATCCTTCCGTTCACACGTATCATGGCAGGACCGGTAGATTTTACGCCGGGTGTGTTCCATTTTGAGAACCCGGGCAATGCGATTGATCCGACCGGCGTGAGAGGTTCGGCTACAAGCCGTACGCCGCGTGTTCACTCGACTTTAATGAACCAATTGGGTCTGTTCGTTTGTTTCTACAGCCCGTTGCAGATGGCTTGTGATCTGCCGGAACACTATATGGAGCACCCCGATGCGTTCCGGTTTATCGAACATGTACCGTGTAACTGGGAACAATCGATCTTAGTGGACGGTCAGATAGGGGAGTTCTGCGTGTTTGCACGCCAAGAGAGAGGCACGCAAAACTGGTATATAGGCGGCATCAATGCAGAGGAAGAAAGGGAGGTAACTATTCCGCTTTCTATGTTAGAGAAAGGTAAGACCTATCAGGCTACTATCTGGCGGGACGGAGAGAAAGCTCATTGGGAAAACAACCCGTATGAATATGTAATAGAAGAAAAAGAAGTGACTTCCGAAGACACTCTCCGCATCCGTATGGCTTCCGGAGGAGGATTGGCGGTAGAAATAAAGGTTAAAGGTTATAGGCTAAAGGAAAAATGAATAGAGAAGATTTTGAGATATTAAAAGAGCAAGTACACGGCAGAGAGTTGGTGTACCTCGATAATGCGGCTACGAGTCAGAAACCACGCCAAGTGGTGAAAGCTATCGTGGAGGCGTATAGTCATTGGAACAGTAATATACACCGAGGAGTGCATCATCTGAGTCAGGTAGCTACCGCTCACCATGAAGAAGCTCGGCAAGCAGTAGCGGATTTTATAGGCGCCAAGAGTGCAAAAGAGATCATCTTTACCAAAGGAACGACAGATAGCATCAATACCTTGGCTTTCTCCATCGGCGAAATGCAGGTCAACGGACAGCCGTATATCCAAGAGGGAGATGAGATCATCGTCAGTGGGGTAGAGCATCATTCGAATATCGTTCCTTGGCAAATGCTCTGTAGACGCAAGAAAGCGGTGTTGCGGCATGTTCCCTTAAAGGAGGACTTAACATTCGATATAGAGGCATTTAAGGGGCTTCTGAGCGATAAAACAAGGCTGGTTTCTGTAGCTCATGTGAGCAATGTGCTCGGAATCATTCAACCCGTAGAAGAGATCATCCGTTTGGCGCATGAGAAAAGCGTGCCGGTCTGTCTTGACGGCGCACAGAGTGTACCGCATATGCAAGTGAACGTGCAGGCTTTGGATTGCGATTTTATGGCTTTTTCGGGACATAAGATGTATGGTCCGACGGGTATTGGCGTCTTGTACGGCAAGAAAGAATGGCTCGAACAACTACCTCCTGCAGAAGGCGGAGGAGAGATGATTGAACATGTGCGTTGGGAAGGAACAACCTATAATACCTTGCCCTATAAATTCGAAGCCGGAACGCCTAATTTTGTAGGCTCTTATGCGTTACATAAAGCGATCGAGTATATGCAATCCATAGGCTGGAAAGCGATTGAGGCACATAAAAAGGAGTTGACTCAGTACTGCGAGGAGAAGTTGAAAGGGTTAGAGGGTATTCATATCTACGCCGCCGGACAACCCAAAGCCGGCGTCATCAGCTTCAATGTATATAATGCTCTCAACACTCAACACTCAACTCTAATCCATCCTTTCGATGTGGGTACGCTGTTGGATCAGCAAGGTGTTGCGGTACGAACCGGACATCATTGTGCGGAACCGCTGATCGATGCATTAGGTGTGCCGGGAACGGTGAGAGTGTCGTTCGGGTTATATAACGACAAGAACGATGTGGATGCGTTTATAGCGGCACTTCAAAAGGCACAAATGATGTTATTGGGATAAGCTGATGATACCGATGCGACTCCGTTCCAATATCGTTCCGATACCGAGAAGATGGTTACTCGTGCTTATCGTTCTGTTTTGGACAGAGTGGGGTATACATATAGCTGCTCAACCTTTGCGGATAGTGAGCTATAATGTGGAGAACCTCTTTCATCCGGAGCATGACAGTCTAAAAAATGATCAAGAATGGACACCGGAAGGAGAGAGACGATGGAGCTATACGCGGTACTACCGCAAGGAGGAGAACATAGCCCGTGTGCTGACCAGTATGGGAGAGTGGAGCGGGGTAGATATAGTGGGTTTGCAGGAGATAGAGAATGCGGCGGTAGTGAAGCGTTTATGCTATACCATGCGGCGTAACGAGTATGATTTTGTGCACTACGAGAGTCCTGATCCGCGAGGAATAGATGTCGCCTTGATCTATAAGAAGAGGAGGGTAGATACTATCCGGACGAGAAAACTCTCCTGCGAAGAGAGAGAACTGAAAACACGCGATATTCTCTATGTCTGCGCACAGGTGGACAAGCAAGACACCTTGCATTTGTTTGTATGCCATTTGCCTTCACAACGAGGCGGAAAAGCAGAGAGCGAATGGAAACGAAAGGCAGCAAAAGAGGTGTTACAGACCGCTATAGACAGTGTTTTTGCCCTTCATTCGGATGCTAAGATTATTGTCATGGGCGATATGAATAGCGAACCGAAAAACGACCTGAAAGGTTTGGTAAACAGGATGATAGAAGAGCGTTACGGCACCCATAAATACCAAGGTCGTTGGACGTGTCTTGACCAGTTCTATACTTCTCCTAACTTACAAAAAATCAGCGCCGTAACTATCTACGACGCCGAATGGATTCAAGAGCCGGATGAGAAATACATGGGACTAAAGCCCAAACGTACCTATAACGGCTTTCACTACCAGAATGGCTATTCAGACCATCTGCCAATTCAACTCATACTTAACATCCGCTGAATAGAGGAGACGGCTTTCTCAGCAACCTCTTTATCTACGATCATCTCAGGCTGCTCGTGAAGCAGACATGCATACACTTTCTCCAAGGTATTCATGCGCATATACTCGCACTCGTTACACGAACAACCTACACCTTCGGTTACCTCCGGTGGCACCGGAATAAACTCCTTATCCGGACAAGCACGCTGCATCTCAAAGAGAATACCGCTTTCTGTGGCTATTATAAAGCGTTTGGCGGGCGATTTGATGGTGTGTTGAAGAAGTGCCTGCGTAGAACCAATTATGTCGCTCTGAGCCAAAATAGGCGCTTTACACTCCGGATGCGCCAATACTTCCACTCCCGGGTTTTCGGCTTTGAGTTTTAACAAGGCTTCCAGAGAGAAGCGGCTATGTACATGGCAGGCTCCGTTCCAGAGAATCATGTTACGTCCGGTAACGGTGTTGATATACGAACCAAGGTTATGATCCGGACCGAAGATGATCTTGGCGTCCTTGGGCAGCTGATCCACGATCTTCTTGGCATTGGAAGAGGTCACCACCACATCCGTCAGCGCTTTTACCTCAGCTGTAGTATTCACATAGGAAACGACGATAGGCTTACTATCTGTGCATTGTGAAGTAATCGTTCCCCCTGTGGGATAAGAATTGTTAATTATAAATTGTTTGAGGTCTTCCGCTTTGCAACTATCCGCCAATGAACAACCGGCATTCATGTCCGGAATGAGCACTTTCTTATTAGGACAGAGGATCTTCATCGTCTCTCCCATAAAATGAACACCACACATTACTAATATGTCCGCGTCCACGCGTGCAGCCTGTTGAGCCAAAGCGAGAGAATCTCCGATGAAATCGGCAATTTCTTGTATTTCCGGACGAGTGTAATAGTGTGCGAAAATAACCGCATTCTTCTCACGGGCTAACGATTTAATCTTATCTATATATTCTTTCTTTTTTAAATCCATAAGTAATATTGGGTGTTAATGATGTTAATAATATTCGTAATGATTTGAAATCGTATTGGTTATAAGGATTTGGTTTTTAAGATGTGATGTTGGCTGTTTTGACAAATGCAATGTGGAACAAGTTATCAAGCAGTGGAACCAAAGCATGTTAACAACTTGTTTATAACCATTTTTTTATCCTGAAAATCAGCAGAATACCTACAACCGACAGGATCATCAATCCGAGTGCAAAACCGTAGCCGTATTGCCAGTGGAGTTCGGGCATAAAATCGAAGTTCATGCCGTAGAGACTACCGATGAGTGTTGGCGGCAGGAAGATGATGTTGATGACCGTGAAGATCTTAATGATGCGGTTCTGTTCCAAGTTAACCAAACCGAGGAAGGTATCTTGCAGGTAGTCCAAACGGTCAAAACCGAACTTGGTATAATCGAACAACGAGTTAATATCTTTGATGATCATCGTCAGACGCGGGTAGAGTTCTTCGGGGAAGAAATCGCATTTGAGCAAGTTGGAGATCACACGTTGTTTATCCATGAGGTTCTGACGGAGAACGGTCACTTTTTCTTGCAAGTCCTTGATCTGAACGAGCAAGTCTTCATCCATATGTTCGGACTCAGCGGTTATTTGTTGGCTCAGTTCGGTAATCATATCGGTGGTATCCTCGATCATATCGGCGTCTTTCTCTACTCGTGTCTCCATGACGGCTACCAACACATGAAAACCCGTCGGGAAATTACGGGTGTTGACGAAGAGCTTCTTGAAAGTCTCGTTGAAGGTATCCAGTTCGGTATCGCGGATAGAGACGAGGATAGAGTTCTTCAAGATGAAGTTCACCGGCTCCATCTCGAAGTTATTCTTGAGGAAGTTGGCGTTGGCAACGATAGAGTCATCCGTTTGTATATAACGGCTGGAGAACTCGATCTCTTCCATCTCTTCGTCTTCCTGAATGTCAATTTTGAGGAATCCCTCGAGGGTATCCTCGGTCTTGTCGGATACATCGAGCAGGTCAATCCAGATAATATCTTTCTTGTCGAGCTCTTTGAGCGCGGAGATGGTACGTGCTACCTTGATTTTCTCCTTGTCTTTATAGAATATCTTGATTTCGCTCATTTTCAATCAATTTAGTAAGTTCTACAAATTGTTCTACGGTCAGCTGTTCCGGGCGCATTGTAAAGATTTTCTCTTCGAGGATCGGATTGCCCTTTCCTACCAGCTGTTGAAGAGAATTGCGCATCTGTTTTCGCCGCTGGTTGAAGGCTGTTTTAACGACTGTTTTGAAGAGCTCTTCATCACAGTCGAGTTGTCTTCGTTTATTGCGGGTCATGCGGATCACAGCCGACTTGACTTTAGGCGGCGGATTGAATACATGTTCGTCCACCGTGAATAAATATTCTATATCGTAATAAGCTTGTAATAAGACACTTAGGATGCCGTACGCTTTCTTTCCGGGTTTGGAAGCAAGGCGTTCGGCTACCTCTTTCTGGATCATTCCCGAGCAGACCGGAATACGGTCTTTGTAGTCCAGCACTTTGAAGAATATCTGACTACTGATGTTATACGGGTAGTTACCGATGACGTTAAACTCGCCCTCTGGATAGATGATATTGAGGTCTAATTTGAGAAAATCTCCTTCGATGAGGTGAAGCTCCGGATACCACTCTTTGAGATAGACGACCGACTCGCGGTCGATCTCGATCGCGGTGAGTTGGATATTCGGGTTCTTGAGGAGATATTGGGTTAACACACCCATACCCGGACCTATTTCGATAGTTGGTCCGGCAGTGATGGTTTCACTTATTCTCTGGGCGATACTCAGATCCTTCAAGAAGTGCTGCCCGAGAAATTTTTTGGCTCGTACTTGTTGCATTTTCAGGGTGATAATCGTCCATGATTGTTTGTAATTTT
>JAFXWI010000001.1 GCA_017542915.1 Paludibacteraceae bacterium | reverse complement strand
GGATGAGAGGATTAGGGGATGAGAGGGTTAGTGGATGAGAGGATTAGGGGATGAGAGGGTTAGAGGATGAGAGGTCGTCCTGAATTTTGGTGCAAAGGTAATACAAAAAAATGATATATGCAAATTTTGGGACTTGGAAAACTATGTTTTTCTTATATTTGTCCAAAATTACCCAAAATGTCCCCCAAAAAAATGTCGGGATCAGATCCCAACGCAAGGGACAAAGAAGAGCGGCAAATACTATTTGCCTGTAAAAGAAGAAAGAGAAAAAAGGGAACAAGACGGGGAAATACTGAAAAAAGGAACAAGGCGGGAAAAAACTGCCGCAAATATGCGACAGAAATGAAAAATGCCCCCCCCCTCTGACGAAAGAAAAGCGGCGAATTAAGAGAATTAAGCAAATTATACGATTTTTTTACGTAATGTTTGCATATGTCAAAAAATATTTGTAAATTTGCAGCCGAAATCGGAAAGCTGTTGAGACGGTAAATCAGACAGCGAACGATCGAAGCGATTTTGTAACTTTTAACTTTTAATATCAACATGAAAAAACTTTTATTGATTCTGATCGTTCTGATGCCGATGATGGTAACGGCACAGGAGGTTTCTCCCAAAGAAGATGTCGTTTTTCTCGTAGTGGAGCAAATGCCGGAATTCCCCGGTGGAGAAAAGGCGCTTCGTGCTTTTTTGACGGAAAACGTGAAGTACCCGTCTATTGCGAAGGAAAACGGCATTTACGGTCGGGTCATTTGTCAGTTTATCGTGGAGAAAGATGGTTCTATTTCCAATGTGCGAGCAGCCAAGTCGAGCGGAGAGATTTCTCTGGACAAAGAAGCTATTCGCGTCATTAAATCGATGCCGAAATGGAAGCCCGGAAAGCGACAAAAAGAGCCGGTGAGAGTAAGGTTTACTATGCCGATTAATTTTAGTTTAGATGGTAAATCCGGAAAGGAAGAATCCTACTCGTATGAAATGACTCCAACGGAGACCGCAAAGCCGGAAGTGAAGAAGGATGCACGGAAAATGGGTTCGTTTACCGACGGTGAGTCGTTCTTTGTGAAGCGTGAGAAAACCTCCAAACCCATTTTGGCGCTTAATGGAGCCATAATCAGCCCGAATATCGGTTTCTCCAAAGTGTTTAAAGGTGTTAAAACGAACAATAAAGCTTCCATCCGGATGCACGAGGATACCATGATAGTGACATATGAGGATGTGGTTAATTCTCAAGTTCTCAAAATAGAGCACTATCTCTATCATGCAGAAAGCAACGCGTTAACCATCGAAGGCGAACAGGTTTATTTGCAGAATGGAGTTCCGTATTGCTGCGAGCACATCGGCAACGGACAGTTGAAAAGGGTGATTTGGTACGATGCAAACGGACAAAAAGAGCGTATCTATATCTTCAAAAAAGGGCAGAGTATAACGGAGATGCAGTTTTATCCGTCCGGAAAGGTCAGCGTTCAAACGGATCATTTCGGAACTCCGAATGCGGTTCAAAAAGCGTTACATGAGGACGGTAGTTTGGGAGAATTAAGTGCTCCTTCTTTGGCGGAAGGAATAGAAGAGTTAGATGCTTATTTCAACAGAAAATTCCGGTTCAACAAGTTGTATAGCAAGGAAGATTTCCGGCTCTCTGTGTCTGTGGATTCGGTTGGAGAATGCTCTATTCTTGTGTTTGAGGATGATGGTACGTTCCTTACCCGTATGGATGCCAAAGATGCGCTTCCATGGTCTGCGGCGAAGATAGATGGAAAGCCCATTGCGTTCTCTTTTGAACGCCGTGTGACCTATAATCCGAAGAGGTATTTGCAAAGCGGAGACACGCTTCCGATGTTTAATATGCAATCTGTTTTCACCACTTATCATGGTGTCCGCTGGATCGATACACGCATCTATTCTTTCGTTTCGGCAGATACTTGTTCGTTGTGCGGAACGGTAACTAAAAAAGGAGATACGTTGCTTGTTAATTGCTTCGATAAGAAAAGCGGCGAAAAGGTTGCGTTGCAAAAATATATCAAGAACGGTGAGGGTAAGGAGATTCGCGAGGGGTGGTTTACCTATTATAAGAACAATAAGAAATCCTATGAGGAGCTCTTTGTGAACGATTCCGTTTGCCGTGCAATCCATTATGGAGAAAACGAAATCCCCCATCTACAGAGGGTGACCACAAAAGGAGGAGAAGCAGTTTCTACGGATACGATGTATTACTATTATCCAGATGGTGGGCTAAAGAAGAAGTTATTTGTATCGAAAAAGAATAAGGATGTCGAAACATACTACGACAAGCAAGGAAATCCCACGAAAGCAGTAGTGCTGCCTGTGTACCCCGGAAAAGCCAAAGCCCTGAGTAAGTATATCCGTGAAAACATCCAAATCAAGCCTAATTTTGGGAAAAATACGGGTGTTAATTGGGTAGATTGTGAGGCGGATTTCTATGTGGAGGTGGATGAGAACGGAAAAATGCTTCGTGTTGGAAAAGGTGCGTCCAGAAGCGAGCAGAATTATAAAGGGGCTCCATTAAGTAGAGCCGATATAGATTATCTGTTCAAACAGATGGAGGAGTGTATCGCTCAAAATCCCACGTTGTGGAAACCCGGAAGCATACAAGGCGAACCCACTTCCTTATTTGCTGTTGTACATGTTAAATATACTTATACAAAAAAATAGTTATGAAACGTCCAGCGATACAAAAAACGAGTGTGCCAAATGACACACTCGTTTTTTATAGTCATGATTTCGTTATTGTGCGAAATAATTGGTTTGGATCAGTTTGTCGGAAAGGGAATATGCCTCTTCAAGGGTTATAGGACGGGATTGTAGCAAAGACGGGGCGTTAGGGGAGAGCAAGTCGATGCCGAAACCACGCCACATGTAGTCGTCTTGTCCGATAGCGTGAAGGACGGTCGGGAAGATGTCCATTTGCAGGGCGTGAGGAAAGAAAACCGACTCCTTGATGCGCGGCGAAGAGAGGATGAGGGGACACAAACCATGCCCGTTCGTGCGCGGGAAATGATTATGGTCGGCGGTAATGACGATGGTAGCATTTTGCATGACAGAGGCGGTGTCTGACCATGCTAAAAACTGACCTATTTGACGGTCGGTATAATGTGCACTACAGAGGTAGTCTTTCTCCGTGGAAGAGTAACGGTCGTCCAGCGTCAGGCTGTCTCGCGATGTTTGGAAAGGCGCATGTGTGTCGATCGTTAGCGCCAAGACAACCGTTGGTTCGGAAGCCTCTATCAGATGTTCTCGCGTGCGTTGCATGACGAAACGGTCTTTCTCGTTATGCAACCTCCTCGGACTAATCAAACGCTGGAAACCATACGAATAAGTGACCACACGTTGGTTCCAAACGGGCACATGGTAAGGGTTGATGACGATGCCGTGGGAGTAGAAATGAGCGAGGTTCGGGTAAGTGTTTGTGCCGAATTGCTTACATGCTACTCCGGATGAGATAGGAAGCAGACCTGTTTGGACGATCAGTTGTCCGTCTCCGCTGCGTCCGTATTTCTGCAGTGTCTCAATGCCCGGGACATAGAGCACAGGGTGCGTTTGTATATAGGCATTCAAATGCGGACAAACGGACGAGCCGTTTATATCTGTTGCCTCCAAAGCCCAAGTCTCCAAACTCTCCACGAGGATATAGACCAGATGCCCCTCCGATGCGTGAGGCGGAACAGAATCGCGGTAGATAGAGTCCATGATCTCCTGCTCGCGAGGAGTGAACGGACGAGTAGAGTGCCAGTGGAAAAGACCATCTTTAGCCGCCTCATAACCGATGAGTCCGATTTGTGCAAGAGGGCTATGCGTACAAATGAAATAAGTCTGCTCGGCGTGGAACGAACGAAGTTGCGTATGTTCGTCCATCGGAAAAAGGAGTCTTCCTCCTGCAGCAAAAAGACAACCACATAGTGCGATGCTGAGGACGCCTAAACGCGCGCGCTCATCCGCGTGTCTATAGGGTATACGCCGAAGGACAGCCCATGAGAGGAAGGAGGTTAGTGGAAGAAGAAGTTGTGACCAACTCAGATACGCGCGTATAGATGATTCGAAGCCATGCAGTTCGGAGACCGTGCAGAGTGCGTGCCAATTGAGCCAAATGGTGTTTGCGCAGTAGTACCATATTCCTGCAATAAACCAAAGGTCGGTCAAGATGAGCAACAACAATGCCGCCCATTTCCAAGAAGACCAAGCGATGAGACCTAATCCTAAAGCAACTGCGGTAACCGCAATATAAGCAGTTACCGTTTGCCAGACGCTGAGCGAGTCATCCATTCCGAGCATCTGACGAAAATAGATGCTTTTTATGATTAGCGCTGCCGTAAGAACCGACAGCGCTATCCATGACCACTTACTGACGCTCGAAAACGCCCATTTCTTCCCAGTCAATATCTCCGTAATAATAGTCTTCATCCGCAACATATATTAGAGCGGCGTTAGCTCCATACCATTGCACTTTGAATTTCATCGGGTAATAATACGTTCCGTACCCCGGTTCCGTGTAGATCATCATCATATCACCTATACAGGTAGTCTGATTGTAACTGTAACTAAGGTTATATGTACTCGACCCCTCACGGCTCGAATACGTCATAGAACCTGTTCCATCCTCGTTGAAACGGATAGTGGTTGTCTCCTGACCATAGTACTCCGAGTACTCGGTGTGTTTCCACGTACCGACAATCGAATTACCAGACTCGGGGTCGTTCTTGTCTTTCTTGTTGCAGGATGCGAAAATGAATACACCCAATAGGACTGCGAGGCAGCCTATAAGGAGAGAAAGCCTGTATTTCATAAGTATAGCGCCATTTATCCGTTAGGCTTCGGTTTTATGTGTTTTGGGAAATTATGCGTTCTTGCGGCGTTCCAACTGTCCTTCCAAAGCGGCAAGGCAAGCATCGATACCTTCCTCGAAGCTGTCAGCGGTCTTCTCGGCAAACAAACCGGCAATGCGGATCTTCACCTCCTTGTTGTCGTTGGTCTGCGGCTTGATAACCGACATGCGGATCTCTACTTTGTCGTCGGCGTTCAGGTGACGCTCAAAACGATTCATTTTCTTCTCAATAAACTGTTCGAGCTTCTCTGCCATCTCGAAATTAACGGCATTAATTGTCATGTTCATAGTACAGTGTATTTTAAGGGTTATTAATCATTTTAGAAGTGAGCTTCCAAAAATTTTCTGCAAAGGTACAACTTTTTTTGCAAATATGCAAGAGTTGAGGTCATTTTATTGAATTTTTCGGATGAGAGTCAGTCCATCTCGGAGCGGCAGGATGACTTTCTCAAAGCGCTCGTCAGCCGCCAAACGGTCGTTGAACGCCCGTAGTCCGAGGGTCTGTTTGTCCTTGTCGTACGCAGGGTCGATGATGTGTCCGTCCCAAAGGGTGTTGTCCGCCAAGATGAACCCGCCGACGGGAATCAACAGATAGACCAAGTCCAGATATGCGCAGTACTCGCGTTTGTCCGCATCGATGAAGACGAGGTCGAAGAGACCGGCTTCGCCTGACAGATATTCTTTCGCATCGCCGATGATGAGGCGGATCTTGGAGGAGAGGGGAGATTTGGCAAGATTGCGGCGGATCGTGTCCTCTAACTCATCATTATGCTCAATGGTGACGAGTTCGCCGTCTTCGGACAGTCCTTCCGCCAAACAGAGTGCCGAATAACCGGTGAAGGTTCCGAGTTCGAGAATACGGTTCGGGCGGATCATGTGACTGATCATGCTTAATACGCGCCCCTGTACGTGCCCGCTCAACATGTGCGGGTTCAATATATGTATATGTGTGTCACGCACAATGGACTCCAAAACCTCGTTTTCAGGGGTCGAATGAACAGAAATATATTCTTCAAGTGTCATTTTGTTATGAAATTTGCTGCAAAAGTACAAAAAAATTTGCATATATCAAAAAAAAACAGTAATTTTGCACCGAAATTTAATCATTTTACTATAGAAAATGGAAAAGATAGACGCTTTAGACCGTAAAATTCTGAAGATTATCACCCAAAGTGCGCGTATTCCGTTCAAGGAAGTAGCGGAGCAATGCGGAGTGAGCCGAGCTGCTGTACATCAGCGTGTTCAGAAGATGTTTGACAATGAAGTCATCACCGGATCGAGTTACCATGTACAGCCGAAAATGTTGGGCTATCAGCTTTGTGTGTACATCGGAATCACGATGGAGAAAGCATCGATGTATAACCAAGTGATTAGCGCTTTGGAGAAGATCCCCGAGGTGGTGGAAGCGCAATATACATTGGGCGCATTCGGTTTGCTCATCAAAGTGTTCGCGCATGATAACGAGCACCTCTTGACGCTTCTGAACACGAAGATCCAAGAGATCCCGGGAGTCTCCAACACCACTACGCTGACTGCTTTAGCGCAGCCTATTTATCGTCAGTTACCGATTGAAACCAATTAAAATCATGGAGAGAGTCATTAGTGGTATACGTCCGACGGGAAATTTGCATCTGGGTAATTATTTCGGAGCCGTCAAGAGTTTTGTGAAGATGCAGGACGAGTATGACTGCATGTTTTTCATAGCAGACTGGCATTCGTTGACCACACATCCGACGCCGGAGAATATCCGTAAATCGGTCAAGACCATTCTGAGCGAGTACCTCGCTTGCGGTATTGATCCCGAGAAAGCACCTATTTACGTGCAGAGCGATGTCAAACAAGTCTTGGAACTGTATCTGTATCTGAATATGAACGCCTATTTGGGTGAGTTGGAGCGCGTGACCTCCTTTAAGGAGAAAGTGCGCAAACAGCCGGATAATGTGAATGCCGGTCTGCTGACGTACCCTTGTCTGATGGCAGCGGATATTCTGATGCACAAGGCGGACAAAGTGCCGGTGGGTAAGGATCAGGAGCAGAACATGGAGATGGCTCGTCTTTTTGCGCGCCGTTTCAACCGCATCTATAATGTCGAGTATTTCAAAGAACCGGCTTCTTTCCATTTCGCGGACAAGGCGGTGAAAGTGCCGGGTTTGGACGGAACAGGTAAGATGGGTAAGTCCGAAGGCAACTGTCTCTATCTCTGCGACGACGAGAAGACGGTGACCAAGAAGATTATGCGTGCCGTGACAGATCAAGGTCCGACGCAGGAGAACCAAGAGAAACCCGAGGTGATCCAGAACCTCTTCACGCTTTGCGAACTGCTTTGCGGCAAAGAGGCAACGGAGTATTACAACGACCTCTACAATCATATGCAGATCCGTTACGGCGACATGAAAAAGCAGATGGCAGCGGATGCCAATAAACTGCTGGCACCGATACGCGAGAAGATCATCGCTTATGCTTCGGACGATGCGCTGTTAGATCGTATCATGCGTCAGGGAGCTGAGGCTGCCTCCGCTCGTGCTGAGAAGACGATTGAAGAGGTTCGCGAGATCATCGGGTTTAGGAAAGTGTGATGTTTAAAGATGAAAGGTAAGTGGTTCATAGTGTGTGTGGTAGCAGTCGTGTTGGCGGCTTGCTCGACCCTGCAGTCCTTGCCGGTCGATGACGCCTATTATTGGCCGGAGAAGCACGTTTGGGACACCCAAACTACGCAAACTATCTCCACTACGCCAACGACACAAACTACTGAAACTGCGCCTCGCCTCGAGTATCTGAACGTCCAAGACACCACCATTACCGTCAAAATCAAACGATGAGAAAACGTCTATTCCTGATATTATTGCTTGTCGCTCCTCTTTTAGGGGGAGTTGGAGGAGGTTATCTCTTCTCCCAAGACTACGTCCGTTTGAGCGAACGTACGATCATGGGAACGGCTCGGTATGTCGGTATGGGCGGTGCGATGACGGCTATTGGAGGTGATCCTTCGGCGGTATTGGACAACACAGGCGGTTTGGGTCTCTATCGTCGTACAGAGACGACCCTCACGTTCGATTATGCGTACTCCAAAGCAACCTCAAACGCCGGTCGTTTGTCGTTTTTCATGGCGCCTCAGGCCTCTGTGGTCTTCAGTATGCCGACCGGAAGGACGGAAGGCGTGCTGTTCCATAACTTCATGTTGTCGTACAGCCGTCAGCACACGTTTAACCGCTCTATGCGTTTCGAAGGGGGTGCGATGCCTTCTATGGGAACACTCTTCGCAGAAGCAGAAGGGAATATGGGAATACCTTTCTGTGCTAACCGCTATATTACGGATAACTATTTGAAACTGAGCGAAGGAGGTAGTGTGAACGAATATGCCTTTGACTGGGCGATGAATTTCAACGACCGTGTTTATTGGGGTTTGGGATTGCGTATTCACTCGTTCTCGCTCACTTCGGAGGCGGATTATATAGAGTATTTTGATGAAGTGAACGTGCAGCAGCAGGCTTACTATAACCGCAACCGTTCTACCGTTATGTTGAACGGAGCGGCGTGCAGTTTCTCCACGGGTCTTATTGCGCGTCCGGCTTCATGGCTCCGCTTCGGTTTGGCGTTGCAGACGCCTTCTTTCGGAGCTGTGAATATCATTACCGAAGGTACGTTTGATGCCATGACTGATTCCTTACGGTGGTCAGATGCACCCAGACAGACAGATCATCCTTCGGATTTTCATATGCCTTTCCGTCTGAGCACTTCGGTGGCTTTCCAGATCACCCATTATGCGCTGATCTCGTTGCAGTACGATTTACGGACCTTTAAGAAGATCCCGACCATGCATTCCTTGCGTGCCGGAGTGGAGATCGTCCCTGTCGGAGGAATATATATCAACCTCGGCTACGCATATGAGAGCACCTTTAAGAACTCTGATCCGGTGTTCTCCATTGACCCGACTTTGAATCGCCAAGATGCGTATTATCAATATACTCGTTGGCAGCAATATATATCCGGAGCAGTGGGGTATAGAGGAAGACATTTCTTCATTCAAGCTGCGTACCAATACCACCACACGCGTAAGAATGTCTATGCCCATGAGCAAGCGATACCGTATCATCTCAACGATGATGCCCACCGTATCGTCTTCACCATAGGCTGGCATCGGAGTAGATAATAGAAATTTGAAATAAAACCGATTTCGGCGTCCTGCATAACACAATAGGAACCGGAAAACTCAACAAATACATTATACCGAGTGCAAATGCTTGACTAATGGCGTGCCGGTACTCTACGCCGAGACCCCGTGCATTGGATTAGTTTACATTCCTAATCCCCGGGTAGCGATGAGGTGGCCGGATTACAGAGGAAAAAGCAGGCCTCAAATCCTATTCTCAGGAGTTTTCTCGAGTAAAAAAGTTATGCAGGACGCTTTTTTGTGCCTTTTTCAGATTCTTTCAAATTATTTCAGCAGAAACTCTATCGACTGGCGGTAGATCTTGTCAAAGTCAATGACACTCTCCAGCGGGAAGCCATAAACGAGGGTGTTGGGACTGCTTACGGCAGCCGGACAGCGCATGTCTTCGTACGAAGCATAGCGGGCAGCATTGGCGTCTTCCGGTCGGAGCGCCTCCGGCGTGCAGGTGAACAGTTGTGTCTCGTTCGGCTCCATGAGCAGCCGGTAGGGACGGTGGTTCGGACGAACGATGCGGCCGCTGCGGGTAGCTTTGGCGGCATAGTAAGAAGCATGCAGATGACGCTTTGCCCATTGGGCATCAATAGCGCTGAAATGGTCGGTACTAAGCAGGAGTTTTCCGCCTTGCGCTAAGTACTCGCCAAGCCACTGACGGTTCGCGTCTGTCAGCGGATCTCGCTGTCTGCCGCAGACATAATCGATGAGGCTGAATGCTGAATGCTGACTGCTGATTGCTTTCACTATTCCTGCAGTGCAGGAGACATAGGAGATACCCATCTGACGAAGGATGCGACCGTGCAGAACCGACCAGTCTCGGGTGTTACCCATCGTCAACTGACCCGCATGATCTCTATAACAAGCACCCCAGCCGCAGTTGTCATCATTGATCCATTGGCTCGCACGGCGGTAGTCCCATTGCGCACCGATATAGGCACAGGTGAAATGGTCCTCACAGGCATACGTGCCCGGCACGATACCTGCGTAGGTCGAATCAGCAAACCACTCAGGACCGTAGGTGTCGTTGAAAGCATCAACGATATTTACCATTTCTTTATTCACTTCGTTCATACGATCTGCTTTGCCGTATGGGTCATTTACCATTTGGTCATTTACATATGCGCTGATGACGGGTGAGGGGAAAGAGAGACCGCCGTCATTACCGGCTACGACGTAGTAGTTATACTGCACCCCGGGTTTGAGTGTCACGGCAAGATGCGTGTCGTTCTCCACTTGCTGCACATCCCATTCGCCTCCGTCCTCCTGCATATAGACCATGTAGTAGGAAGGCGCGGCATTGGGCTCAAGACTGTCCGCCGGCACTATCCAGCGAAGCACTCGGTCGGCACCGATGCCTAAGTCCTGCACAGGGAGAGGTTGCACGGCTGCATTGATGCCGTTGAGGTAACGCAAGATACCTTTATATACCGCGCGCGCGGCTGCGAAGCGGAACTTCGGATCAAGTCCGTACCGCATATCCGCCATGTTCTTATGGCTCAGCAGCTCCAAGATGATACTCGGCATGACCGGCACGCGACTCTCGCAGTAATTGGCTTCTTTGAGTTGGCGTCGGGTCCATTCGGGTGCTATCGAACGCAGATCATTCGTGACTTGAGTCTGTACCCAGTCTGCAAGGTTGCGGTTCGTCTTCTCTCGGTCTTGTCCGTTGCGCAGGGCAGTACGTCCGTCGTCGTCATGGGCGGTATAGATAGCGAGCGTACCCACGATGGTGGAGTCATCGCCGCTATCTAATCCATCCGTATGAAGCGCAAGGCACAGATCAATAGGATCTGTCTGCGCATTGAGCCACATAGCACGACATTTCATATCATCCTTGTACTCATCGCCTTTATACATATCCCAAAGGGCAGAGTCGGCTTCATTGGCTTTGAGCCAATAGCGTGCTCCTTCTGCCCATCGAGGCATACCCGATTCGCCGGTCTCGGAGTTGTCTAACCCTGCCCGAGGCATAATGACCGTAGCACCTGCGTTCTCCAACATCTGTTTGATAAGCCGTACGTACTCTTGCGAGTACAGGTCTTCTACGGTAGTCCAGAGCGTAGCGCGTTGCCAGATCCATTCGTTCCGGTCACGGTTGAAATAGAGACCGTGGGACGGATAGAGGGCAATATGCCGGTCGGTCAAGTCACATCTGCCGGTGGCTTTCTGACATTTGACCGTAGCGCGTTTGGCTTCCTGCCGAGCACAGTCGGTGATGAGGGTCTCTATGTTGGTACGACCGCTGTAGATCGTCACTTTGCCGTTCTCATGACCGAGTGTCCAAAGGCTGACTTTTCGTTTGATCTCGGCGATGTTCTCCGGCGTCCAGCGGTAGTCACGCAAGGTGAGGTTCGTATGCAGGGTCACTTTATTGCCGTTAACGCGCATCTGTTTGACGCGAACAGCAGGTTCCCATAGGGTAGAGAACCCCGTGTAAGCCGTTAACGAATCCGCCAACTCCTGAAAACCGGACTGAGGAAATGTACAAAGGGACAATGTACAAAGTACAAGGGATAATATGTAGCGTTTCAATTTCAAATCTAAAATCTAAAATCTGATATCTGAATTCTGAATTCTCAATTCTTAAAAGTCCTCGTCGCTGGTGTCGGAATGTGCTTTCTTGTTCTTGTCAGCTGCCTCTAAGTACGACTTGAGCAGGTCGGAAGCCATCTTCTGCTGATAGCCCTCTACGATGTCGTAGTCTTTGGATTCGTTCTCCTTGAAGACAATACGCACTTTGATGATAGCGATGCCGGCTTTGAGTTTGTCAATGACCTCCTGCGTCACCTCGTACGAAGTGAAGGTGTCGTAATACGAGATGGTAGCATTGCCTTTCTTCTCGGTGTGTTTGTTCTTCTGCACTTCCGAACCGGCTACGCGGTTAAGACGGATAGCCTTGCCGTCCGCAAAACGAACGAGAACACGCGATGCGTCGTTGAACTCGTTGTACTCATTGACGTTCACGGTCTTGACGAGCAGGGTAGTGACATCCTGTCTGTCCACACGATCCTGACAGAACGCAATCTGCGGCTTGAGGTTCTTGGAGACAGAGTTGTCCACGTGAATAAACTTACCGCGTTCAGGAGCGGCATTTACACTCATCGTTGCAGCTACTACAAAAGCTGCCAATACAGAAAATACCTTTTTCATTTGTGATTTGTTATTTGTTATTTGTTATTTTTAATTTCCTATTCACCGAACGCACGCGATATCCGGCGGCACGGAGTTGCTCTATCAGTCCTTTCTCGCCGCCTAAATAGATGGCATTGAGGGTGATAAACGCTCCTCCGGACGAGAGATGGGGTTTGAGACGTTTGACCCATTCTTTGTTTCGCTGACAAAAGACTTTGTAGTCCGAGAAGGAGAGGGTGGTGTTGTTATCCGGTGCTTCTACCTGATAAGCCATCTCGGTCAACCGTCCGTCAAGGTACATGGTCTTGAGCGTACGTTCCTGCCTGATCTCGTTCTCGGGGTACTCGGTTATCTTGAGCAGCTCTTTGCATTGCCAATGGAAGGGTTCGCGGTCAAAAAGCATGTACATCGTCTCGCCTATGTTGTCCAAACCGATGACGGGTATATTGCGCTCTGCAGCCACGGACTCGAAGAAATTCTCCATTGACCGCTGCTCGTTGTATTGCAACCATTGACGCAGTAATTCGGTGCGAAACATCTCCGTCAAATAGGATGGTTTCATGCGGCAAAGCTTATCCAAACCCATCTGCAAGTTGATACGAAGAGCGTTGTCGATGAACTCGTACTCGCTTTCACTGTAAAAATTACTCAGTTTAACAGAGTCTGGCAGCAGGGCGGCTTGACGCAAGGCTGCGAGTGCTTCGTAGTCCTGCATCGCAAACTCCGTGATCACTTTGTTGCATTTCCCGAAGCACTTGAAGACGTTCGGAATGGTGTCTAAAAACTGCATCTCCACGAGCCGGTTCGTTGCCAATAAGTATGATTTGGACTTGCTGCTGTTTCCCGAGATCTCATACAGCAACTGAGCCTTTAGGGGACAAAGGACCGCTGTGCTAAAGGACAAAAGACAAAGGACTAATATGTTTCTAATAACTCTCAACTTCTTTTAACTTTTAACTTTTAACTCTCCACTTATTTAAATCTCGTAATGAGATTATACGCCTGATAGATGCCGAGCTCTCCGGCTTTGCTCAGATCTGAGAGACCTTTCTCGTTCTCGCCTATATAGATATACGTCAGTCCTCTATTGAAATAGGCTTCCGCAAAATCGCGGTCGAGGAGGATAGCTCGTGAGTAGAACTCAATCGCATCTTTCCATTCCCGCTGAGCGCAGAGGATATTGGCTTTGTTATAGAGCGCAAAGGTGAAATCCGGTTGCAGCCGAAGCACCTGATCATAGTCGCGCTGCATGATATCAAAGTCCATGTTCGTGGTAGCGTCCTGTTCGCCGGTAGCGCGCCGGTATTCGAGGAGCCGGTAACGCCAGTTAGCGCGGCAGAAAGTGAGGAGCACCTGCATCTCGTGGCTCGTTCGTGCCAGCTGGATAGCCCTCGTGCAGTCATCGATAGCACTGGTGTAGTCCTGCACAACAGCGAACTCGATAGCGCGGGCAAAGAAGACCGGAGCTAAGCCCGTTTCGTCCGGGTCAGACCAGTTGTCTATCTGCTGCGTGCGGCGGTGGATCTCCGAGAAATGGAAATCTACCATCTCTGCCGTGAGCACCGTCTCCTGACTCGTGAGACGCAGAGAAGCGGGTAGGGCTCCGCTGCGGTTGAGCTGTTCCAACAAGGGGTGGTAATAATTCGTCCTCCTTAGACTCAGGTCTTGGCTGTAATAGCTCAGAACGATATTGGGTTCGTTCACTACGTCTTGGTATCTGTTCTGCACGGCACCACGGGTCTTGGAGTCGTATTTCTGTTCCTCTTCCGGCAGGTCATTGCGGTTCTGCGCCGTGGACGCGGAGAACTCCTTTCGGTAGTCCTTACGCTGCGGTTGTGCTTCGGCGATGAGCACATCCGTGTTCGGTTGAGCGGCTTGTTGGGCTTGTATCTCATCCTTGCACTGCTCTAAATCGTGTGCCTGCTGACGGTAGCGGTACGCGGACTTGCTGTCGCCCTGTTTGGCTTTCGCTTCCGAAGCCAGATAATAAGCCGGCAGGAAATAGGGGTACCGCGCAATGAGTGAGTCCAAGTCGGAGGTCACTTTGCTCCATTGCTTGAGTTGCATCTCCACAAGGGCACGTTGGTAACGCATCTCCGTCCGTTCGGGCTCCAAGGAGAGGGCGGTGTTGAAATCGGTGAGGGCGTTGTTGTAGTCGCCGACCTCCTGCCGCATCACACCGCGGTTGTAGTAACAGTCTGCGTCACGAGGGGCTATCTTCACTGCCTGATCGTAGTCCGAGAGCGCACCTCGGTAGTTATGACGGCGGTAATGAATGATGCCTCGGTTGATATAATCGCCTGCCCATTTGGAGCCAAGGTTGATAGCCTGTGTGAGTTGCACATAAGCGTCGTCTTCACGGTTGAGCATGAGGTTCGTCACACCGAGTGCCGACCATAGGGCAGGGTTCGTCTTGTCGAACGTGGTAGCGGTCTCAAACGCCTCCAATGCCGCTAAGGTATCTTTCTTGAGAATACATACACGTCCTTTCTCCGCCCAAACGGACGCCGATTTAGGTTCGCGGCGTAACATCTGCTCGATGTCCTCTAAGGCTTCGTCGTAGTGCTCCATCTGTGCTCGGGTGTCGGCACGAAGCAGCATATACGTGCGGTTCTCCGGCGAGAAACGAAGGGCTTGCGTGTAGTCCGCTTCGGCTTTCTCCAACTCATTGAGTTGGCGGTAGATGTACCCTCGGGCGTAGTAGCAACCCGGGGAGAAAGGATTGTGCTCAATAGCGGAGTTACAATCCCGCAACGCCCCCTGATAGTCCTCCAACTGAATCTTTGCAATTGCTCTATAGAAATAAGGTTCGCTCAAGTATGGTTTGAGCCGGATGACCTGATTGAAATACTGTATCGAGAGCACATAGTCCTCAAAATACAACGCATTCCGCCCGATAGCTGTGATGCGGTCGGTATTCAGCTGCGCATACGCAGGAGTAAAGACCGCTGCGCTAAAGGACAAAAGACAAAGGACAGAAATGAACCGACTGATCCATTTTGTCTTTACTCTTTGAGCGAACGCAGTGAGCGGTCTTTGCTCTTTGAGCGAACGCAGTGAGCGGTCTATGTTACTTACATCCTTCATTGGGGTCAAACCAAGCCGGCACATCAAACTGTTCGTCCGGACTGTAGCCGAGTGTCTCGTCTGCGAGTACCTTCTGCATATAGAGCGCGCAGATGGGCAGCGCCATCGAGGCACCCTGTCCTTCTGCCATCGTATCAAAATGTATGCCACGATCTTCTCCGCCGACCCAAGTACCGCTGACGAGCGAAGGTGTGAAGCACATGAACCATCCGTCCGAGTTGTTGTTGGTCGTACCGGTCTTGCCTGCCATCGGTGCTGTGATACCATATTTGAAACGCACGCGTACGCCCGTTCCGTGATCCAGCACTTGGCGCAGCATGTAGATCATCTTATAGGCGGTTGTCTCGCTGATGACCTCGTGGGTCTTGGGGCTGAAGGTGCCGATGACGTTTCCGTTAGCATCTTCGATGCGGGTGACGTAGAGCGGTTCGGTACGAATACCCTTGTTGGCAAAAGTCGTGTAAGCGTCCACCATCTCCTCTACGCTCACCTCACACGGTCCAAGACAGAGTGAGATGACAGGATCGAGTTGTCCCTGAATACCGAAGGACTGCATCATCTTCACTAACTGTTCGGGCGTGAAGAGGGACATGAGGTACGCAGAGATCCAGTTGGACGAGTACTGCAAACCCCATGTGAGGGTAACGGTGTCGCCTCGGTACTTATCGTGCGTGTCACGCGGAGTCCACTCAATGCCGTTAGCGTCCAAGAGGGTAATAGGCTCATTGACAGTCTTGTCGCACGGCCACATGCCTTCGTCCATCGCAAGGGTGTAGAGGTAAGGCTTCACCGTCGAACCCACTTGACGGCGACCTTTGGTGGCCATGTCGTATTGGAAATGGGCAAAATTAGGTCCTCCTACATACGCTTTGACATGTCCTGTATGCGGGTCCATGGACATGAATCCGCAGCGCAGGAAACTCTTCTGCCATTTGATGGAGTCCATCGGTGAGAGAACGGTGTCTATCAGTCCGCGGTCATAGGTGAAGACCTGCATCTCACGCGGTGTCTCGAATGCCCGACGGATAGAGTCATTGCTGATACCTTCCCGTTTCATGTGGCGGTAACGGTCGGTCTGTTTCATGGAGCGGTTCATGATACCGTTGATCTCCTCTTGGGTCAGCGAACGGGAGAAAGGCGCGTTCTTTTTCTTCTTGAGTTCCTTGAAGAAACTCTTCTGCTGTGCCTGCATGTGCTCGCTCACCGCTTCCTCGGCGTACCGCTGCATACGGGAGTCGATGGTGGTGTAGATCTTCAGACCATCCTGATAGATGTCGTACTTGGAGCCGTCGGGTTTCTTGTTCTTCTCGCAAAAACCGTAAAGCGGATTGTTGTTCCATTGGTAAGCGTCTATCTTGTACTGCTGTTTGTTCCACTCCGGATAATCGCTCTCTTTGGGCTCTTTGGCGGTGAGCACACCACGCAGGTACTCGCGGAAATAGGGTGCGCTTCCTTGTTTATGATCCACAGAGCGGTAGTGCAGCTCAAGCGGCAGGGCAGAGAGGGAGTCTCTTGCTGCTTCGTCTATGTAGCCGTATTTCTCCATCTGGCTCAAGACCGTGTTTCGGCGACCGGTAGCGCGTACAGGATGACGCACGGGGTTATAGAGCGAGGGGTTCTTACACATTCCGACCAACATCGCCGCTTCCTCTATCTTGAGGTTGGCAGGCGTAGTGGAGAAATAGACCTGCGAAGCCGACTGAATACCCACAGCATTGTACAGAAAATCAAACTGGTTGAGGTACATCAGCAGGATCTCGTCCTTCGAATAGAGCCGTTCGAGCTTGGTAGCGATGACCCATTCTATCGGTTTCTGCATAGCACGCTCGAAGATGTTATTCGCTCGCGGAGACCATAACTGCTTCGCCAACTGCTGGGTGAGGGTAGAACCACCACCGGCACGTCCCAGTTTGAGCACAGCGCGGAACATCGATTTGAAATCCACGCCTGTATGACGATAGAAACGCGCGTCCTCGGTAGCTATCAACGCATGGATGATATTAGGCGAGAGATCCGTGTATTGCACACCTATTCGGTTCTCGTACCGGTAATAGCGTCCCAAGGACTGCATGTCGGCAGAGATGATCTCCGACGCATAGGTGTTCTTCGGGTTCTGCAACTCCTCCAAGGGCGGCAAGTAACCCAACACACCCTTGGTAATGAGCCAAAGGATCAACCAAATCAGCAGAATGCCTCCTACAAAGAGACTCCAAAACCAAATCAAAAACGGTTTGTACCAATTTTTCGTTTTCATATCATCAAATCTTCTATTATTCTGTTTAACACATGCAGCCCTTTCTGTGTGGCTACTAACCGACCGTCCTCTGTCAGCCGTAAGAGCCGGTATTCGTCTGTCATTCTCGTGACCACTTCGTGACCAATACGAACGTCTACGTCGGATGCGAGGATGCCTTTGTTCGTTCTGAGCCCCAACATGATCCGCTCGTTGTAGAGGTCGGTCTCGGAGAGATACTCTCTCGTGCGTACTAAGGTTCGGTTCTCAATCCCGTTGATGTACGAATTTAGTTTTTTTGGATTCCAACTGCGCACGTTCCCTATGTAACTATGTGCTCCTGCGCCTACGCCTATGTACGGCGTGCCGTCCCAATAACTGCTGTTGTGCTTGGCTTCGAACCCGGGCAACGCAAAATTGCTGACCTCGTAATGAACGAATCCCGCTTCTTTAAACCGCTTGCATAGCAGGTCGTACATCTCGTTTTCTTTGTCTTCGTCAATCGGCTTTATCTCTCCTTTGTCCCGCATCTGCGTGAGCGCGGTTCCTTCTTCGTAGATGAGACCGTACGTGGATATATGCTGCACGCCTAATTTCAAGGCAATCGAGAGGTCTACATCCAGATGAGCCAAGGACTGAGACGGCAGGGCGTACATGAGATCAATGGATATATTGTCAAACCCGACTTTCTGTGCTATCCGAACGGCATCGATTGCTTGTGTTGCCGTGTGCCGACGTCCGATGACTTGCAGCAGATGATCCTTGAAACTCTGCACGCCTATGGAGAGCCTGTTGACACCGCATTGCTTGATCTCACGCAGGTATTGCTCGTTCACGTCTCCCGGGTTGACCTCCATCGTAATCTCCTCTACGCCTTCCGTTCCGGCAGTACGCAGGATGCGGAAGATGTCAATGGAGTCCAGCATACTCGGTGTGCCGCCACCAAGGTAAATCGTCCGAATCGGTTCTCCGGCTTCGTCCTTGCGTGCCGTGATCTCCTTGAGCAAGGCATCTACGTATTCCGTTCTACGATCCAGTTGGACGGTAGAGAAAAAATCGCAGTATAAGCAGCGTTTCTTGCAGAATGGAATATGTACGTACAGACCAGCCATCAGTTTTTCTTCCAAAATTCCGTGCCGACGAGTTCGTCAGGGAGGTATTGTTGCTCCACCCAGTGATTCGGGTAGTCGTGCGGATACTTATAACCGTCGGCGTATCCAAGTTCTTTCATGAGCGAAGTAGGAGCATTGCGAAGATGCAAAGGAACCGGCAGATTGCCCGTTTCGCGCACTTTTGCGAGCGCTTCGTCAATAGCGAGGTAAGCGGAGTTGTCTTTCTTGCAGGTCGCCAGATAGATCGTCGTTTCCGCTAAGGGAATACGTCCTTCGGGCCAGCCGATCTTGTTCACCACATCGAAACAAGTGTTGGCGAGCAGCATCGCATTGGGGTTCGCCAGACCGATATCTTCGCTTGCCAAGATCACTAACCGCCGTGCGATGAACTTAGGATCTTCGCCGCCTTCTATCATGCGCGCTAACCAATAGATAGCCGCCTGCGGATCACTGCCGCGGACTGATTTGATGAAAGCGGAGATGATGTCGTAGTGCATCTCGCCATCTTTGTCGTACGCCACGGGGTTTTGCTGCAGTTGTTTGGTCACGGTCTCGTTGTCAATGATCTTCACACCGCTGTTGGCTACCAACTCGATGATGTTCAGCAGCTTGCGTGCATCGCCGCCGCTGAAACGCAGCAACGCCTCGTTCTCCTTGACCTGTATGCCCAATGAACGGATATATTCATCTTTCGTCAGCACGCGGTTGAGCAGCTCCAACAGATCCTCTTTGTCTAAGGACTTGAGCACATACACTTGGCATCGGCTCAGTAGGGGAGTGATCACTTCGAACGAAGGGTTTTCGGTCGTTGCACCAACTAAGGTGATCGTTCCTTCCTCTACGGCACCGAGCAGACTGTCCTGCTGGCTTTTGCTGAAACGGTGGATCTCGTCAATAAAAAGAATCGGGCTTCGTCCGTCCGCAGGCGCAAACAGACCACTGTTCATGGCAGAGGAGCGTTTGGCTTTGTCGATGACGTCACGCACCTCTTTGACGCCGCTGGTAACGGCACTCAGCGTATAAAACGGACGTTGCAACTGATGCGCGATGATACGGGCAAGCGTCGTCTTGCCTACACCCGGAGGACCCCACAGAATGAACGAGGCGATGTTACCGCTCTCGATCATCTGACGAAGGATAGCTCCTTGTCCCACCAGATGTTTCTGTCCTATGTATTCGTCCAGCGTCTTTGGACGCATTCGCTCTGCTAATGGCAACATAAAGTGATGTACGATTTAAAGATGTACGATGTACGATTTATGTACGATTTAATTGATGTACGATTTAAAGATGTATGATGTACGATTTATGTACGATTTATTGATGTATGTACGCTTTCCTTCGTACTTTCACCCCTTCGTACATCCTTCGTACATCGTACATTTGTCCTTCGTTCATTTATTCAACAATTCCCTCGCCGTCTTCATTGCAGCCTCCGAGACATTATTGCCGCTGAGCATCGAGGCAATCTCGGTGATACGTTCGTCCTCCGTGAGACGGCTGATATGCGTCTCGGTGCGTTTGTCGGTGTCGGCTTTATAGACCTTATAGTGGTGTTCGCCCTGCGCCGCTATCTGCGGCAGATGGGTGATAGCGATGATCTGACGATGTGCCGACATCTCACGCATGATAGATGCCATCTGGGTCGCTATGTCGCCGCTCACACCGGTGTCTATCTCATCGAAGATGATCGTCGGCAGTCCTTTCGTGGTGGCAATAAGCGCTTTGAGGCAGAGCATCAACCGGCTTATCTCACCGCCGGACGCCACTTCGCTTACGGCACGCAGACTCTGGTTGAGGTTCGCCGCAAAGAGCATCTGCACCTCGTCGCAGCCGTTCGGCGTGAAGTCCTCCGTCGGGCTTATCGGCATCTCCACTTTCGCGTGCGCTACGCCGAGTCTCTTGAGGTTAGCGATCAAGCGTTCGCATATCTGCGGCAGAACGGCTTGACGGCTCTTGGTGAGCGCCGCTGAGGCTTTCGTGAGCGCAGCACGCTCGGTGTCAACGGCTTTCTGTGCCTGCGCGATGTCGAACTCAAAACTGTCCATTCGGTTCACCTGTTCCGCTAACTCGTCCCGCATG
Source organism: Paludibacteraceae bacterium (assembly GCA_017542915.1). The sequence continues at coordinate 12,962 of JAFXWI010000001.1, read as the reverse complement.
GCTATCAGCTCATCGAGGCTCTCTGCGTTGAACTTATGCAGCAGTTCATCCAAACTCGCAATCCGCTCTTCTACCCATTGCAGCCGCTGCGGATCCATCTCTATATGACTCAACTTGCGCTCGGCTTCCTCGGCTATGTCCTGCAACTCGATACGCGTGCTCTCTATCCGTTCCTGCAACTCGGTCGCTGCATCGTCCAGATGGCACATCCGCAACGCCTCGATAGCGCTGCCTTGCTCACCTTGGATCGCTTCAATAGCCGTTTGCAGAGCCGCTTGGATCTCCTCCGCATGACTGAGCTGGTATTGCTCGTTCTCCAACTCCTCCAATTCGCCCGTTTGCAGGTTCGCCTCGCTCAATAGCTGGTAGCGATATTGGATATAATCGGCGTCTTGACGGCTCTTCTTAGCGAGTGCTTGCAGATGATGCAGCTGCTCCACGGCGGCTGTATATCGCTCATACTGAGCGGAGTAGGCAGAGAGTTGCGCCTCATTGCAGGCAATCACGTCCACTACCTCCAGCTGAAAATCCGCATTCTCTATCAGCAGGTTCGCATGCTGGCTGTGTATGTCAATGAGCTTGTTTGCCAAACCCTTCAACTCCTGTAAGGTCACCAGACTGTCATCCACAAACGACCGGCTCTTCCCGTTCGCATACAACTCCCGCCGGATGATCATCTCCTTTGTACATTGTATATTAGTCGTTGGTCGTTGGTCGTTGGTCGTTGGTCGTTGTCCATTGTCCTTTGTACATTGTCCATTGTCCTTTGTACATTGTACATCGTCCTTTTGTACATCAAAAGTGGCTTCAATGATACATTTGTCCTCTCCGTCGGTAATAGCTTTGCTATCTGCCCGAGCTCCCAGCACCAAAGCGAGAGCACCGAGGATGATACTTTTTCCGGCACCGGTCTCACCTGTCAACACCGAAAAACCCTCCTCGAAATCGATATCGAGGCGGCTTATCAGCGCATAGTTTTGTATATGTAGATGTCTTAACATTTTACCTATTATTTATCGTCCGATTGTATATTACTGCATGATCTTGTCGTATTTCTCTTGGCGGGTGGGATCGATGTCGTTGAGGATGGTGTGGACAGTTTTCTTCTCTTTGTCCGTTCCTTTGCTGAAGATATCCACCAACTCATCGCATTTGGCATCGAGGAAGGTGTTGATGACATATGTCGCAGGACGGGAACGGTACGCCTCTTTGAGCACGGGTATTCCTTCCGCTATGCGGGCACGACCGTTGGTGACGTTGGAGGTCATCTCGTCCAAGCCTAAGCGGTGGTACTCGTAGTAGAAATTACGATAAGCCTTGAAGGCTTCGTCCAAGAGGTTATTGATGAGCGCATAACGGTTTCTGTTGCTCTCGAACGCTAACCAACCTTTCTGCTCGGAGCCTTCCATAGAAGCCGTTTGGCAGACGTTGGCGATCTCTTCGCATTGCTGGAAAGCAGGCGTGCCGCCCAAACGCTGATAGCTGTCCATATCGTGACCGATGATGAGGTAGCAGTAGTACGCGAGCATTGCCGTTAAGTTGGTGGTAAACTGGTTCTGCTGATACTCGATGCGGTCGTAATCCTGATACGTGAAGTTGAAGGCGTTGTCCTTGAAATTGAGCAGGGTAGTGGTGTACGTAGTGCCGTACACAGGACGGCGGCTCTGAAGGGTCATCTCGCAGTTGAAGAGATGGTTCACGTCCACACTCTTGACCACAATCAACATGCTACATTCGATCTTCTCGTGCTCGGCGAAGGTCATGTTCGTCCAGCGGTTGTCGTTCATATAGCTCTCGATGGAGGTCTTGAGAATGTCGAACATCTCTTTGCTGGAACCCTCTACCTGATCGGAATTGATGGTAACGGTACAACGCAGTTCCTGTGCGCTTGTGATGCGTACAGCTAATGTCAACAGACAAAATAGGATGAAAGTTATTCTTTTCACGTTTGTCAAAGATTAGATGTCAGATGTTAGAATTCTTATCTCGCTTCGCTCGAACGATTATTCGCAGAGCGAATTTTCAGAATTCAGATTTCAGATTTCAGAAGTCAGATGTCCATTACTTGCTAATGGACACAATGTTTCCGGTTTTCTCGCTGAAGACGATGACGGGCAGGTCATTGCCGGAGAAGAGGTCTTTAGAGAGAGGCACGTCGGCTCCTAATTGAGCTACAGGCACGGTGCGCTCGGTTAGCGAACGGTTTTTGTAGTTCACTTGGATGCAAGCGTTACCCGGCAGATTATATGTCAGTTGCGAAAGCTGCGGAGCATGTTTCTTACTCTTCTTGCCGTTCTCGGCAGGTTCGGTCAAGATAGCCCGATTGAGAACCATCGTCACGCCGATGGTGTCTGCATCGATATTCTCTGCGTCCGTAAATCCGTTCTCCTCCGAGAAATAATAGACGCTCTTCTGCGTTTTGGTGTTGGCTTGAGCCGCCATTTCGGGTGTCAGATAGATGCGTTTGCTTTCGAAGCGTTTGCTTCTCTTGCCGAGGAAGAGATCAGTAAGAGCTTTCTCTTGTTTGTTCAACTCCTCCAAGACCAGACGCATCGCCTCTCCGTCTGCCGGCGCGTGCTCCACTTCGCCGTTGAGGAGGTACATACGTGTCTCGCGGATGTGGAAGATCTGCTTAGCAGCTGCTGCGGCTTGTGCGGAAGGAGTAGATGCTTTGAGCACTTCTTCGGGGAACGGCACTGCCTTGAGGGCGTTTTTGGCGCAAGGGAGCTCGTCCTTTTTGTTGGACGAATAGATGTTCTCTTTCTCCTCGCGAGGCAGGTTGTAGCCTTTGAGCAAGCCTTTCTCGCTGATGGTGAGCAGTAAGGGGAAACCGGCTTCTGCGGTCACTTTGTGAGGACGGGCGTAGTCGGTCCGGGTCGAGGTACGAACCAACGCATCTTTGAGCGTGTACGTCGTTTTGGTTTCCTTTATGGCGTTCTTAGCGCCGATCATCGACTCCGCGTAAGCCGCAAAGATACCCGGTTTCTCGGTCTCTACCGTGTATTTGAACTCCAGCACGAGAGAGGTCTTCGGACTGTAATACACCAAAGCGGGTTCGCCTTGTTCTACCACTTGCGCACGTACTGCGCAAATCGTCATTGCTCCAATGAGCATCAAAAAGATCTTTTTCATATCTCTGAAATATTAATTATTCATTATTCATTATTCCAAATTTTCCACGCTGCTTTGGCTTGTCCGTAGAGCATCTCCATGCCGTTTCGGGTGCGTGCACCTTGCGCTTTGCCTTTCTTGAGGAAAAGGGTCTCTTCGGGGTTGTACACGCAGTCGAACAGCAAATGTCGTGCCGAAATATACTCGTACGGTATAGGCGGGAAGGTGTCTTCCTCCGGCGTCATACCTAATGGCGTACAGTTGACGATCACAGTGTATTCGCTCAGATGCTCTTCGGTCAGTTGGTCGTACGACAACATGCCTGCTTTCGGCGTACGGCTGACGAGGGTCGGGGAGACGCCTAATTTGCGCAAACCGAAGCAAACGGCTTTCGAAGCACCGCCTGTTCCGAGAACCAAGACTTTGCGGTCATCGGCGTTCAAGAGCGGACGGATAGAGTCCATGAACCCGATGCAGTCGGTGTTGTAACCGATGCGTTTATGCACCACATTGACCGCTCCGACAGCTTCTGCCGTTTCGTCCAAACGATCCAGAAACGGGATGATTGCCTGCTTGTACGGCATCGTGACATTCATGCCGTTCAAGGTGTCCAGCAACTCGTTCATTCGTTCACTCGTTAACTCCTTCATCGGGTACAACGAGTACTCCGCATCTATTTTTTGTGTTGCAAATTTCTCGTTGAAGAACTTCGCTGAGAAGGAGTGCAACAGCGGAAATCCTATGATACCAAAGTGACGCATAATTTTCCTTTTTTTATAGTTGCCCGATGGGTTTTGGAGGTGAAAACTTTGCCTCCTTCTCCTCGTTGCAACGCATCGTAAATCTTATCTATTTCTGCAAATCCATATTCGCGAATATCTTCATATAACTGTGCAATACCCGCTTCGCGCGAATGCCTGCCCTCTAAGATATCTATGTATCCTTGCATGTATTCCGCCGTTTGAGCGATGTGCTCGATCTCCGTTTTGGTGTACGAACGAAGCTGCTCACGGATCGCATTTCGGCTGATAGAGGTGTCGCTGTTCGTACTGTCGTTCACCCATTGGATGCCTCTTTTGTCCCGCAAATAATGTTCAATATAGTCGCGGGTTGTGCAAAGCAGCGGACGCACGATCGGCAGGCTTTCCGGTGCCATGGGGTTTGCACTTTTGGGACGCATTCCCGCCAAACCGCGGAGCCCTGTTCCTCGCTTGAGATGGAGGAGAACGGTCTCCGCCTGATCGTTCTGATGATGCGCTACCGCTACCGCTTGACAGCCATGTGTACGGGCTATCTCGTCAAACCAAGCGTACCTCAGATCGCGTGCTGCCATCTCTATACTAATATGGTTCGCGTGCGCATGAGCGCGTGTGTCAAAGATCTTGACCTCCAGCGGTACGTTCAGACGGCTGCATAAGTCCCGTACGAACAGTTCGTCTCTGTTGCTTTCCTCGCCTCTGAGCTGAAAATTGCAATGCGCGGCTATGCATGGATAGCCTGCCCGAACGAGCACGTCCAGCAGCGCTACGCTGTCCGCTCCGCCGCTCAATGCCACCAGTACGGGCTGATTCTTATTCAGCAACTCCCGCTGGCGGATATATGTACTCACTCGTCGTAACAAACTATTTCAAGGTTTTGATATCGACCAATTTATGAACGATAGCATAGATGGTCAGACCCGCTGTGGAGTGAATATTCAGCTTACGGGCAATGTTCTTGCGATGCGAGATCACCGTGTGCGTGGAGATGCAGAGTACGTCTGCTATCTCTTTGTTACTCAGTCCTTTGACCAACTGGATGAGCACATCTTGTTCTCGTTCGCTCAGTTCTTCGGTCTCCGGCTCCTCCGTATGACGATGCCGTTTATGAGCCGCTGCCGGACGAAGGATCTCATCCTCGATGGCACAGTGATCCGCAAAATCCTGCTCCGTGTGCCAAAGATCGCTCATCACACCGATCAGGGGGTAGCTGACATGCAGATGCTGGCTCTCGTCGTTGGAGGTCTGCGTAGTGTCCGCCGGATAGTACTTGATAATCAGTTTCTTGATCTCACTCAGTTTATCCGTGATTCGTTCATCGTCATGCTCGTGTTCCTCGTACTGACCGGCATTCTCATGCTCGATATGCGTCTTGATCTCCTGCACGAACTCGTCGTAGCACTGTAAGATCAGCATCGGTATCTGGCTGTCCTTGGCGGCAGGCATGACTGCTTCTTCCAAGGCTTTGCGCAAACGCGGTAACCGGAACTCAAGGAAATACGTGTGTGCGTGCAACAGATAGCGGTGAAGGGTGTTGAGATCGATGTCTGCCATCGACGGGTGTTGCCGAAAGACCTTGTAGTTCACCACCGCTAAGAACGTGGGCGTATGGACACCATGCGTCGCACATACAGACTCAATCGTCTGATCTCCAACACCCATATTCAACCCGAAACGACTGATAATCTGTATCGCTTCCTCTTCGTGTGCCATTAGGTCACACATCTTGTCCTGCGCCTTATACATAATGTTAAATTGTTAAAATGTGCTTCGCACGTTAAATTGTTAAATTGTTAATCTGTTAAGCCGCGGTAACGAACACGTTTGGGTTCACACGCTTCTTCGCCCAGACGCATCTTCTTGTTCTGCTCGTACTCGGAATAACTGCCCTCGAACCAGAACACTTTGCCGTCTCCTTCGTAAGCCAATATATGCGTGCATATACGATCGAGGAACCAACGGTCGTGGGAGATGACCACCGCACAACCGGCGAAGTTCTCTAATCCTTCCTCCAAGGCACGCAAAGTGTTGACATCAATATCGTTGGTCGGCTCATCGAGCAGAAGCACGTTCGCTTCTGATTTGAGCGTCAGCGCCAGATGGAGCCTGTTGCGTTCACCACCGGAGAGGACGCCGCATTTCTTCTCTTGGTCAGCGCCGGTGAAGTTGAAACGGCTCAGGTACGCACGAGCGTTGATCTCTTTGCCGCCCACACGGATGAACTCCGTGCCGCCACTGATGGTCTCAAAAACGGATTTATTGGGGTCTATATCCGTGTGCTGCTGATCCACATAACCGATCTTCACGGTCTCACCGACCGAGAACGTACCTTTGTCGGCTTTCTCGGAACCGATGATCATGCGGAAGAGTGTCGTCTTACCGGCTCCGTTCGGACCGATGACACCCACGATACCGTTCGGCGGCAACATGAAATTGAGGTCTTCGAAGAGCAACTTCTCACCAAACGACTTGGCTACGCCTTCGGCGTTGATGACTTTATTTCCCAGACGCGGACCGTTCGGGATGAAGATCTCCAAGCGTTCCTCACGCTCTTTCTGCTCCTCGTTGAGCATTCGGTCGTATGCGTCCAAACGGGCTTTCTGCTTCGCGTGACGTGCTTTAGGCGCCATACGGATCCATTCCAACTCACGCTCCAAGGTCTTGCGACGTTTGGAAGCCTGTTTCTCCTCCTGCGCCATACGATTCGTCTTCTGCTCGAGCCACGAAGAGTAATTGCCTTTCCAAGGAATACCTTCTCCACGATCCAGTTCGAGAATCCAACCTGCCACATTATCAAGGAAATAACGGTCGTGGGTGATACAGATGACCGTTCCGGCATACTGCTGCAGGTGTTGCTCTAACCAGTCTATGGACTCGGCGTCCAAGTGGTTCGTCGGCTCGTCCAAGAGCAGCACATCCGGCTGTTGGAGCAACAGACGACAGAGGGCTACACGGCGGCGTTCACCTCCGGAGAGGGTAGTGACACTCGCCTCATCGGGCGGACAGCGAAGCGCATCCATCGCGCGGTCGAGTTTCTGGTCGATGTTCCATGCGTCGGCGGCATCCAGTTTGTCCTGTAACTCCGCTTGACGAGCCAAGAGCTTATCGAAATCGGCATCGGGTTCACCAAACGCCATGTTGATCTCATCGTACTCTTTCAACATGTCCATGATCGGCTGCACACCTTCCTGAACAACCTCGCGTACGGTCTTGTTCGGATCGAGCTTCGGGTCTTGCTCCAGATAGCCGACCGAGTAGCCGGGAGACCAAACGACCTCTCCTTGGTACTCTTTCTCAATACCGGCGATGATCTTGAGCAAGGTCGATTTACCGGCACCGTTCAGACCGATGATACCGATCTTGGCGCCATAAAAGAAACTCAGGTAGATGTTCTTCAATACCTGTTTTTGCGGACCGAAACTCTTATTCAGTCCCACCATCGAAAAAATAATCTTCTTATCGTCTGCCATAATATAATTCGTAATTTTTAATTTTTAATTTTTAATTCCCTTGAGGCTCAATTGTATGCGTCCTCTCGCGCGGTCAATATCTACGACGCGTACTTTGACATGTTGATGCAGTTTGACGACCTCCTGCGGGTTGCTTATACGTCGGTCTGCCATCTCGGAGATGTGAATCAGTCCATCTTTGTGTACGCCTAAATCCACGAATGCGCCAAACGCGCTGATGTTCGTTACGATACCCGGCAAGATCATGCCTGCCTGCAAGTCGTCTATCGTGTGTACATGTTCGTCAAAATGAAACTCCTCGGTCTCGCCACGCGGGTCTCGTCCCGGCTGCGCCAACTCCTTCATGATATCCGTCAGCGTCGGTAGTCCCACTTCTGCGGTCACGTATTTGCTCAGGTCGATCTGATCGCGCAACTCTTTCTTGGCGATCAAGTCCGAGACAGAACATCTCAGATCTTTCGCCATCTTCTCCACGATGCCGTAACTCTCGGGGTGAACGGCGCTGTTATCCAACGGATTAGCACCTTTCAGACGCAAGAATCCCGCCGCTTGTTCATAGGTCTTTGCACCTAATTTCGGCACTTTGAGCAACTCTTTGCGGCTGCCAAAAGCGCCATGTTCGGCACGGTAGTCCACTATGTTCTGCGCCAACATCGGTCCCAAACCGGAGATATAGGTCAAGAGGTGCTTGCTGGCGGTATTGACATCCACACCCACGTAGTTCACCACACTCTCCACGGTCTGTTGCAGGCTCTCACGCAGCTCGGTCTGATCCACATCGTGCTGGTATTGTCCGACTCCAATGGACTTGGGTTCAATCTTCACCAACTCCGCAAGCGGGTCAATCAACCGTCTTCCGATGCTCACCGCGCCGCGCACGGTCACGTCCTCATCGGGAAACTCCTCCCGTGCAATCTTGCTGGCACTATATACCGAAGCTCCGGCTTCACTCACTACAAATATTTGCGGCACGCTTTCGACTTTCGACTTTAAACTTTCGACTACCATCCGAACCATTTCCTCGCACTCACGGCTTGCGGTGCCGTTGCCGATGGAGATCGCCTCGATCTTATATTGCTCAATCAGCTTTTGCAGTTTCTCTGTGCTTTGCAGGTTATGAAGGAAAATGACATCGTGCGTCAGCAGGTCGCCTTGTTCGTTGAGAACCACGGTCTTGCAGCCTGTTCGGAAACCCGGGTCGAGAGCCAACACACGTTTCTGACCTAAGGGCGCACCTAATAACAGCTGCCGTAAGTTATCCGCAAAGACGTGAATAGCTTCTTCGTCGGCTTTCTCTTTGGAGAGTGCTGCAAACTCAGTCTCGATAGCCGGTTTCAGAAGACGTTTATAGCCGTCCTCCATGGCCAACTCCACTTGATAAGCTGTGTCGTTATTGGCACGCAACCAGAGGTTTGCCAATTTATCCAAGGCTTTTTCAGTGTCCGGCGAGATGTCCACACGCAGAAACCCTTCACTCTCCGCACGACGGATAGCCAATAACTGATGGCTCTTCACATGCTTGAGCGGACACTTAAAATCAAAATAATCCTTGTAGTTCTGTGCCTCGGGGCTGTCACATTTGGTCTTGATCGCTTTGGTGGTGAGCATCGCCGTATAACTGAACTCCCGTCGGATAGCGTTACGGCTCTTCTCGTCTTCTGCGATGCGTTGCGCAATAATATCCCGTGCGCCTTGCAGCGATTCCTCATCAGGCAGTTTCATCGGTCGTTGTTTGAGGATCTCTTCTGCCAGAGGCAGCAGACCTTTCTCGATAGCTATGTCGGCACGCGTTTTCCTATGCGGTTTATAGGGCAGGTAGATGTCCTCCAACTCCGTGGCATCCCAACAATCGGCTATACGTTGCCGTAATTCCTTATCTTCATTGCCCAATTCGTCCAAACGCGCATAGATGGTCTCTTTGCGTTTGGCTAATTCCTGCAACTTACCGTACTGCGCCTGAATAGCGGCTATCTGCACTTCGTCCAGACTGCCGGTTTTCTCCTTCCTATATCGCGCAATAAAAGGAATCGTTGCTCCTTCGTCCAGCAACGCTACTGTCGCTGCCACTTGCCGCTCTGCAATCCCGACCGCGCCACTAATTATTTTCGAGAAATCCTCTCCCACCTTGAGATAATTTTTAATTCTTAATTTTTAATTTTTAATTCTTCTTTCGTATTCCGCGAAAGTAAAGTCATACGGGTTCTTTTCGTCTGCTTGGTGTTTCTCGGAACTGATCAAAGTCCATTCGTCCTCTTTGATCTCGGGGAAGAACGTGTCGGCATCGTCCCAACTATGGTGAATATGGGTGATATACAGTTTGTCTGCACGCTCCATCATCTGCCGATAGACCATGCCGCCTCCGATCACAAAAGCCTCTTCTTCGCCTTGTACTTTCGCTTCCATCTCGTCCAAGGAATAGACAGCTTCTGCGCCTTCGAAGGTCTTGCCTGCTACGTCCGTCAGAACGATGTTGCGCCTATTGGGCAGCGGATGTTTAGGCAACGAGAAGAACGTCCGCTCGCCCATCATTACCGTCTTGCCGCTTGTTATCTCCTTGAAGTGTTTCAAATCCGCAGGCAGATGACACAACAGATCGCCTTTCTTGCCGATCGCATAATTCTCCGCTACTGCTACTATAATTGAAATCATAATTTTTAATTCTTAATTTTTAATTTTTAATTTAAACCGACACTTGTCCGGCAATGTGCGGATGCGGATCATAGCCTTCCAACGTGAAATCCTCATATTGGAAACGGAACAAATCCTTTACCTCTGGATTGATCACCATCTTAGGTAGTTGTCTTGGCTCACGTGTCAGTTGCAGTTTGACTTGCTCGAGGTGGTTGAGATAGATATGTGCATCGCCGAGCGTGTGTACAAAATCGCCGCATTGGAGACCTGTCACTTGCGCCATCATCTGGAGCAGTAGCGCATACGAAGCGATATTAAACGGCACGCCAAGGAAAATATCCGCGCTACGCTGATAGAGTTGCAGACTCAGTTTCCCGTCCGCCACATAGAACTGAAACAGGCAATGACAGGGCGGTAGAGCCATTTTCTCCACTTCCGCCACATTCCATGCACTCACCATCATCCGGCGGCTGTCGGGGTTTTCCTTAATCATCTTCACGATATTGGCAATCTGGTCTATCGTACCGCCGTTATAATCGGGCCACGACCTCCATTGATGTCCATAGACAGGACCCAACTCGCCGTTCTCGTCAGCCCATTCGTTCCAAATACGCACGCCGTGTTCCTGCAAATACTTCACGTTCGTATCGCCTTGAAGGAACCACAGCAACTCGTAGATGATCGATTTCAGATGCAGTTTCTTGGTGGTCAAGAGCGGAAAACCGTTCTCCATCTTAAAGCGCATCTGGTGTCCGAAAACAGAGATCGTCCCTGTTCCCGTCCGGTCATGTTTCACCGTGCCTTCCTCCAGCACTCTTTTACACAAATCCAAATATTGTTGCATAAATTATCAATTGTCAATTATCAATTGTCAATTATCAATTAATATAATTTATATGTCGTTTTGATTACCTTAAACTCTGTCCGTCGGTTGATCTGGTTGCAGATCTCCTGTTGGTCGGATTTCAGCTTGAGGATGAACTCTTCGTCCAGAGCCTGATCTACCGGAATGAACGGATATTGTTTGTTCAGCGCTTTGTCCGCAATGACCGGTTTGCTCTTTCCGTAACCGACCGGTGTCAGACGCTCTTTCTCGATACCTTTCTTAATGAGGTAGTCGCAACAAGCCTGCGCACGTTTCTGAGACAGCTCTTGGTTGAACTCTTCGTTACCTTTCATATCCGTGTGCGCGCTGAGCTCAATGGTGATATTGGGGTTGTCGTTCAGCAGTTTGATCAAGCCATCCATCTCTTTCTCGGAAGCCTGCGTCAACTCCCAGCGACCGAACTCATAGAAGATGTTCTCCATCTTCACCGGACGGCTAATGGGGCTGAGTGCAAAATCAAGGGTATAGGTCTTGCTGTCCTTCAACCCTTTGGTGTCCCATTGCTCTTTGGCGTTAAGGTAACCGCGTGCGGTAGCCAACATGACGTATTTGACTTCTTTGTTCAGTTTGATCTTATACGTTCCATCTCGGCGTGCGTTCACACGGCTGTTCGTTCCATCGCTACCCACGATACGCAACTTAGCGTCCGCTATCGGTTCGCCTTGCTCGTCCCGAACCGTTCCTTCGGCGATGAACTCCATCTCCGGCAACCAGAACTGGTAGATCTTGTCAAATCCTTTCTTATCGCCTTTGTTGGACGAGAAGAAACCGTTCTGCGTGTTACCGGCAAAGGTGATTCCGAAATCGTCTCCTATGCCGTTGAAAGGAGCGCCCATGTTAAAAATCACCCACACGACGCTGTCTTTGTACGTCGTGTCACGTGTGGCTTTGAAGATGTCGAGACCGCCGTAACCCGGTTGTCCGTTACTGGAGAAATAGAGTGTACCATCTTCGTGAACATACGGGTACATCTCATCGGCGGTGGTGTTGATACCGGGTCCAAGGGGCTGCGGGTTGATCCATTCATCCCCTTCTAACTCCGCAAACCATATATCCTTGCCGCCGACTCCTCCGGGTGCATCGCTCACGAAATAGAGCGTGTCTCCGGTGTTATTGAGAGCCGGATGTCCCACGGTAATCGAACTGTCGGCAAAGAGCTTCACTTCCTGCGCTTCACTCCATTCGCCGCTGGCTCGTTCGCTGGAGTAGATCTTAGCTCCTAAATCCTTGCCGTTGATGGGCTTGGAATAGGTGAAGAGCATCATTCGTCCGTCTCGGCTGAAGGAACAAACACCCATTTCGGCATTTGTTTTTCCGCCTTTCTCCTCCGTGGAGTCGTTCTGCTGATCGCCTTCGCCGCCTTGCTCTCCGTAGAGACCTTCCGCCAAGACGATGTCTTCCCATTCTCCTGCGGCGTTCTTACGCGTCTGGTAGAGTTGGAAAAGCTGCTGACCTGTTACGTTACTCGGACGTTTCAGTTTCTTCGTGCCGCCTTTCTGTTTCTCCTGACGGTTGCTGGTGAACATAAGCGCATCAGTATTGGAACCGATGAACATAGGCGCAAAGTTACTCGTACGCTTCTGGTTGAACTCCTTGGCTTCCGAGGTCTTGTACCGCGAGCCTTGTTTCTTCCATTCGTCTATCTTACCGCACGCGTATTTGCCTGCCTGCGCTACGTAGTTGTCCGGATGTTTCTCTAAATAAAGCTCGTAGTTCTTGATCGCGTCTTTGTATTTGCCTTGGTATTGCAAAGCCTGTGCATAGTGCAGATAGACCGTTGAGTCCTTCAACTGGTATTTGCAACGCAGGGCGTTGTTATAGGCGTTGGTAGCGCGCTGGTTGTTAATCAGACGGTAGCACTCACCTTGACGGTAAGCCACATAGCCTTTCAACTCGCGGTCTTTCTTGGTGCTCAAACGGCGGTAACATTGTTTGTAGATGTCTCCGGCGGTGTAATACTCGCCGATAGCGAACTTACGATCCGCCCGTTTGATCTTTTTCTGCACGCTACAACCCGGCATGATCCAAATCATCATTACCAACGCACAGAGGAATAATATGAATCGATAATTTTTCAATTCGTAATTTTTAATTTTTAATTTTAAT
>JAFXWI010000063.1 GCA_017542915.1 Paludibacteraceae bacterium | reverse complement strand
GCGCAGATGTTCTGGCGGATTGCCCATTCGTTGTTTGTACGCGTACCGCGGACGTAGGGGAACTGACCGGGCGCAGAGACGGTGGTCTTCAGGCCTTTGAGGTCCTCACGGCGGTAGAACGGCTGCACGTTGAATCCTTCCGGCGTGCGCCATACCAACTTCTTGTCGAAGTCGACACCTTTCAGGTCAGCGATGATCTTGTCCTTCCACACTTGTGTGGAGACCGGAGCAAAATCCGCTAACATGTTTACTTTGTTGTCTGCCATGATTAGAATTAGTTTATTGTTGTTTTATTTGATTTCCAGTGGACTAGTTGCTCTAGATGCTCTAGTAGTTTTTTCCAAAACAGCCACAAAGTTACTGCTTTTTTTTGATACATGCAAATATTTTGGCTAAAAAGTGCGATATTTTTATCTTTTTTGCCGTTTTGACGGTATTGGGAGGGGTTTTGGGAGGTACAAAGTCATTTATGGGCGATAAAAACTCTCCCACGAGCATCCTATACCGCAAAACAATGCCCGCAATACGTCAAAAGCGGCAATTTTAGCCCTTTCGGCGTTTTAGTATTAGCAGACTGATATAGCAAATTGCATTTTTTTATTAAAAATGTACGCGCAGGCTTGCATATGTCAAAAAAAAGCAGTACCTTTGCAGGCGATTTTGGAAAGAGGACGGGTTTGACTGCTTGCAACCTCTTTAAAAAAAATGCTAAAACTTGTACCACAAGACCAAACAGTCACTTGTGGTTTTTTATTTTGAATAAACAATGAATTATTTATTTACATCTGAATCGGTGTCGGAAGGACACCCCGATAAAGTGAGCGACCAGATTTCGGACGCTATTTTGGATAATATGCTGGCTCAGGATCCGCAAGCACACGTAGCTTGCGAGACGCTGTGTACCACCGGACAGGTGGTGATTGCCGGTGAGGTGAGTTGCAAAGGATGGGTTGACATCCAGCAGATTGCTCGTAAGACGATCGCTGAGATAGGTTACACCAAAGCGGAGTATAAGTTCGAGGCAGAGAGTTGCGGTATCCTCACCGCCCTGCATGCACAGTCCGCGGATATCAACATGGGTGTGAGCCGTGAGGTAGCGGAAGAGCAAGGCGCAGGAGACCAAGGAATGATGTTCGGTTTTGCGACAGACGAGACCGATAACTATATGCCTCTGACGCTTGACCTCGCTCACACGCTCGTTTATACCTTGGCGCGCATCCGCAAAGAGGGCAAACAGATGCTGTACCTTCGTCCGGATAGCAAATCGCAAGTAACTATCGAGTACGACGAGCAGAACCGACCGGTGCGCATCGACACGATCGTGCTCAGTACCCAACACGATGAGAATGTAAAAGGGGACAAAGGACAATGGTTAAAGGTGACACCGGAGTTTATCAAACAGGATGTTATTGACATCCTCCTGCCCCGCGTAGCAACCCGTGACAGCCGGTATAGCCATCTGCTGCATGAGTTCCTTGCGGACAAGAACGCTAAGTTATTAGTCAACCCGACGGGTAATTTCGTCATCGGTGGTCCTCACGGCGACACGGGTCTCACGGGTCGTAAGATCATCGTGGACACGTACGGCGGACGCGGAGCTCATGGTGGCGGTGCGTTCAGCGGCAAGGATCCCTCGAAAGTGGATCGCTCGGCTGCCTATGCGGCACGATGGATTGCCAAACACTTGGTAGCTGCCGGCGTGGCTCACGAAGCGCTTGTGCAGGTCAGCTATGCAATCGGCGTAGCAGAACCTGTATCCTTGTATGTCAACACCAACGGCACAGCACAGGTTCCGATGAGCGATGCCGAGATAGCCAAGAAAGTAAGCGAGCTGTTTGACCTCCGTCCGGCAGCGATCATCCGTGACCTGAAGCTGACGCAGCCGATGTACGAAGAGACCGCTAAGTACGGACACGTGGGACGAACCAACGAAGTGGTGAAGAAGACGTTCTTTGACGCGGACGGTAATACGTTCGAACGCGAAGTGGAGTTGTTCACGTGGGAGAAGCTGGACCGCTTAGACCAAGTCAAAGCGGCATTTGACATTTGAGATTTGACATTTGAGAATTATGAATGCTATACTAAAGCGCACGTTATTGGTTCTGATGATTGTGGTCGGAGCAGTGGTGACAGACCAGATCATCAAACTCTATATCGCCACACATTTTGCGTTGGGTGAGAGTCACGAGATCACCTCGTGGTTTTGGTTGTGCTTTGTGGAGAACAACGGTATGGCCTTTGGCATCGAATGGTTTAGCAAATTAGCGCTGACCCTTTTCCGGCTCTTGGCGGTGGGTTTGTTGGCATGGTACACACACGTGCTCATCCGCAAACCCGAAGTGCCCACGGGGTATATAGCCACGATCGCATTCATCATCTCCGGAGCGTTGGGCAACATCATCGACTGCATTTTCTACGGCAAGCTGTTCGGCTACGAGAACTGGTTCTATGGTCGCGTGGTCGATATGTTCTATTTTCCGCTTATCCGTAACAGCGCAGGCGAGGTGCTTTTCTTCCGTCCGGTATTCAATTTCGCAGACAGTTGTATCACTTGCGCGGTAGCTGTCATCATCCTCTTTTATATGAAACAATTGAATAAAGACGAAGGACAAAAATGAATCGTGCAGCACAACACATAGGAATCTTATGTCTATTGACCATTGTCCTGTGTCTGAGCGGATGTCGGCCAAAGGGGATTTTGCATTCGGGTGAGATGCGTCGGGTGTTGGCGGATCTGCATAAGACGGATGCGTTGGTGCAGACCTTAGGGCTGCAATACGGTCATGACGAAGCGCTGAATATCTACTACGCGCAGGTCTTGGAGAAACACGGGATCACGCAGGCTCAGTTCGATTCCTCGTTGGTTTGGTACACCGCGCACCCTGTGCTGTTCGATAAGATTTATCCGAAAGTGCAGGCAGACCTGCAGGCGGAACATGAAGCCTTCAAGATCGAATACGCCAAGGAACTCAACTATACGCCGGTGAGAAGAGAAGGGCGTGGCGATTTGCGCAATATTACGATCGCGCAAAAAGACAGTATCCTTTGGGTCACGCAGCACGGTTATCCGAACACGTGGAATCCGTTAGTGCATAATCTTAAAGATCAGCTCTTTCCACAGATCGGCGTCCTTCGCTGAGGGGTTATTGATACCCTTTAGCCGCGCGTCTGTCTCGCGCAGATAGCCAATAATGAGAAATGTCTTACCGGCAGGATAACGTTTCGCCGCTGCCGCATAATCTTTTACAAAATACGGATTGATACCTAACTCGCGTGCTACGACAGCCTGCGATTTGTCGGGCATGTAATGGTACATGAGTAAGTTGGAGAAGAAGGTGAAGAGCGGCGCCAACTCACGTATCATCGGATGATCCTTACTGCCTGCGAAATACTGCGCAATCTGGTTCGCTTTCTTCACATCTCCGCGAATGAGCGCAGCCTGCAGCTCCATGATATTATAATCCTTCGAGATACCTATATTCCGCTCCACGAGCGCCGCATCGATGACGTTCACGCCTTCGGGACGACCGTCTATGAGTTTGCGCAAGGCGCCCACTATCGCCGAGAGGTCGGTGCCCAAATGATCCGCCAACAGCGGTGCGATACGGGGATCGATGGAGATCGTTTCACTGACAGACCGCTCCGCTGACAGACCGTCCTTCGGACTGTCAGAATACAGCCCTTTATTCCAATCAGCTATATACGCATTGATCCAACGCTCTACCTCGTAGTCCCGCAGTTTGTCGGACTGCAACCACACGGTCTGCGGATGTTCGGCTGCTTTCTTCCAGATACCCTGCCGTTTGTCGGGTTTGCCGTTATAACAGATGACCAGCACGGTCTGCGGCATCAGATTATCGAGATACGCCCCCAAGGCATCCCATTTCTTGAGAGCCTGCGCCTCACGGACGATAATCACTTTGCGTCCGCCCATCATCGCGAACCCACGGGCAGCACCGATGACCGGTGATATATCTGCACCTTGCAGATCACGCCCATAGACCACCTGCTGGTCAAACTCACGCGACATCTCGTCCAACGCGTTAGCTGCAATAAACTCGTACACGCGATCGATATAGTATGGTTCTTCACCACACAATATATAAATAGGCGCGTACTCACCCGCGCGCAACGCACGCATAATATCGTCAAATTTCTTTTGCATTCAAATGTCAAATGTCAAATTTCTTATCTCGCTTCGCTCGAACGATTATTCGCAGAGCGAATTTTCAAATATCAAATATATCATTCCCAGTGTCGGTCTTTGGCGCAGAGTCGTCCTAAGCCGCTTAAGAGGATCGCTGCGGTCATGTGCCGAGCATACGAGGGGCTGTACCGCTCAATACGTTTGGCGTTAGCAAGCCGCTCATGCATCGTGTGCCATTTGCGCAAGAGGCGGTTCTTAGGCGCTGCTTTGGATGCTTTCGGCGCCACTACGCTACCCTGCAGCAGATCCGTCAGCAGTCTTTCTGAACGGTCTGCAAAAGGCTCGCTGTAACCGGGTGCTTCCTGCGGCGGCAGGCCCAAGGCTTCCACCAAGATACCCATACACACTCTCCAAACGTCATTGAGATGCAAAGCCTGAAGCCATCGTTTGAGACGTTTGCGGTCTATCGCCTGAGCATAATGATGTAACAGCAAAGTGAGGTCGCACAGTTGTCTCAGATTAGCTCCGGAAGAGAGCATATGTTCCCACAGATGCAGGAAGACGAACAAGGCATTGAACGTCGGTTCCGGCACTTGTACCTCCAAGCCGTTGAGCATCAGCGGCTCGCTTTTACTCATTCCGTAGCTCTCCATACGTGCGTAGCGCTGTACGTCCAGCGGATGAGTCATCGCGACAGTCACCCGATGCACCTCGATGGACACGCCGTCCGCAATGAGGTTATAGTGCTTGTAATGATCGAGTTCCTCATCGAACTTAAGGGCGTTGGGGAAGGTCTCCCGCATCGTAGCACACGCCGGATGATACTGGTCTTTGCCCACAAACAGGTCTATGTCACCCCACTGCCGCAAGGTCGGCTCGGGATAGAGGGCCGCCAAACCGGCACCTTTCATCAGCACAGGACGGATGCCTGCTTTCGTCAACGCCGTCCATGCCTGCTCTAAGGTATGCTGCAGATGCACGTGGTTCTGATAGGTATTCATACAGACGGCTTTCATCTGCATCTTCGCTTGCGCAGGTATATCGTCTTGCGCCAAGACCGAAGGAAAGACCAGCGAGCCGGTTCCTTGTACCAGATTCAGCCGCAGCAGATCATCCGTCTGCTCGGCAGTCCAATGCACTTCTCCGCCCCATAAAGCGGAACGCACTTGACCAACATATATTTCTTCCGTTTTCATGCACTGTGTGTTTTACGCGTCAAGATAGAACGCATCGTTAAAAAGAAATACTTGATATCCGTCCGAATAGGGTTCTTGAGGTACTCCGTCAGGTATTTGTCTTCGCTGGCGAAGAGTTCGTCAAACGTATTCGGGTGATCGATATAGAACGGCGGTATCAGTCCCGGACGGGTGAGCGTTCGTTTGTCCTGCAGCCATTTGGGATAAGTCTCGAACATGGTCTTGCTCAACGGACGGACACCCACTAATTTGACATCGCCTTTGAGCCAGTTGAAGAGCATCGGCAGCTCGTCTAACCAGTACTTACGCATGAACTTACCCCAGTTCGTTATTCTCCAATCATCATTACTCTTATCGGCTATATCCATTCCTCCACGAGCATCGAAGACGTATTTCTGGATATACTCGGCATAGGGATGCATGGTACGCATCTTGTAGAAATAGCGGATCTCTTTGTTCTTGCAAACACGCGGCAGTTTGATGAGCGGTCCATAGACCTTGAACTGCTCTTGGGGATAGGGCTGCGAGTGACGATGCGCGAACACATATTCGATATGTCCCATCGGCACGATCTCATCTACCGCAAAACCGCAGTAATAGAGTCGTCCGAGCACCTCTGTCTTGCTCAACATTCGTTTGCGACCCTTGGTGATGTCGTAATAGAGGCGGCTTGTGAACATCAGTCGGGGCAGGACGCGTTTGTTGAAGAAATAGAGGCAATATACGAGCCAGTTGATGCCGGCAGGGTATTTGGCAAGGATCTTCGACTTGATATATTCCTGCGGACGATAACAGCAGACGTACCTGCCCTCGTCCGGCAGTTTCTGGTTGACGATACAGAAACGACGGTTGATACCTTTGGCATCATTGAGCAGGGTCAGATCGACGATGGTCTGATACTGATAATCGGGTATCTGCAGGAAAGCGAACCTGTTTCTGTCACACACCGATTTGGTCAACCGGCTGTCCAGACGGGCTTTCTCCAAGAGCATCCGGTAGTCCTCTTCGGTCGTCACCGAGAGCACGGACTGACGGATAGAAGCCATCGAGTGTGCTCCGCGGGCTTCATCGGGACGAGTGACAAAAGCGTTCTCTCGCTGCTCCACCTGCATCGGAGGAACGGTCATGTTGGTCGCGTATTTCCAGTAGTGCTCCAAGAGGATGACTACGGTGTCCATTGCTCCAACGACCATGATCATCCATGTAGCTACCTTGGGAGACAGTCCCCATGGTAAGAGCGGAAGCACCCACCAACAGGCGGCAGTTAGTATCGCAGCCGTGGCGATGAGCGAAAGCATCGACTGCCAGAACCACATGACTTTATAGGAGCGGTACAGCTGCGTGATTGCACCGATGATAATCCACGACAGAGCCAAAGCGCCGCACAGTGCCCAATAGGCATTCAGGCTGCTTTTGGCAGCTACCCACCGCCAAAACATGCAGACCAGCATCGCGAATATCCACAGAAAAACGTCTATTACTACCCTTTTATTCATACGTTTGCGTTTATCGTTGAGTTTTATTTATTGTATTCTTTGAATTTACGTGCGGCTACGCGATACGACATACAGGCATCGGTGTACGCGTTTTCCGCCATCAATAGTAACATCTCCGCCTCCAGAAGCTCGGTCATCGTGCCGACCCCTGCTTTGTAGTTCATATACGAAACGCGGTAGTTCTCATTCGCCAAATCGCGTCCCGAACGGTGCTCGTCCATCAGTTTGACGGACTCCGTGAGTTGGTCATAGACCTGACGGTTCTGGAGATCGAGTTTCTCGCGGTAGTTATCGAGCATCATCTGTGCTTGCTGGATCCGGAGATTATGCTGCTTGATCTTATGAGCAGTCTCACCCCACGCTGTCAGAGGAATAGAGAGGTGTGCAAAACCGATGACGTTCACTTTGTTACGCTCGAAGAAATTCGTCATACCGCCGGAAGCGCCTATACCTAAATGCGGCAAGGTCTCACCGATGGTCATTTGCTTCATGAGCCGGTTGTACTTGAGGTTGAGATCCAAGAGTTTCGCCTCGGGTCTTCCGTCAATAGAGATCGACTCGGGATCTTGCGGCAACTCGTTGATGGTCTCTCGTTCGGGGATGGTGTCGAGCGCCAATTCCTGCCCTTCGTAGGGCTGCCCTATCTGATGACAGAGCAGTCGGCTTGCCAGACGGATGCCGTTGGTCAGCTGCATCGATTTGGTCTTGAGTTCGTTCTTCTTGAGCTGCACACGCATCAGATCATTGCCGGTCACCAGACCGTTGTTAAACGCTATGTTCGCCACGTGCTCTACGGAGTCGAGGAGCTCGAAGGACTTATCCAAGATCGCCTGTTTCTTTTGCAGCCCGGCAAGCATCCAATAGGTCTCCGTCACCTCTTGGAGCACATCCCGTTCGCTGACCTCCTGTTTGAGTTCCGCAGCGGAGATACCGAGTTTAGCCAGACGGTTCGCATTCACGATCTGTCCGCCCCAGAACAAAGGCTGCACGGCACGCAGTTGAGCCGACACACCCCATTTCACCATTTTTACTTGTGAACTGAGTTCAAAATTCGGATTATCGGCTTGTCCGATGATGGTCAGCAGTTCGAATGCCTCCTTGAGGAAGTCACCCGTGTTGCCTTCTAATCCTTTGGTAACGTCCACATCCACTATATGATTAGCGGCATAGAAGCCGAAGCCTTCTGCGCTGATCTGCGGGAAGTATTTCCACAACATCTGTTTCTTCACCTCACGGGCAATGAGCACTTCGAGTTGCGCCGAACGGATCGTGCAGTTACGCTGACGCGCGCTGCTCAGACACGAGTCCAGCGTCAACACCTCGCTTTGGGCATGACCAAAAGCGGCAACGAACAGACAGAGGACGAAAAGTATATATGCTTTATTTCTCATAACGACGAGTTGATTTGTCAAACAGTTTCCAATAAGCCACCGGCAGCAAAGTCACCACCATCGGCATGGTCAGAATAGCTCCAAAGCAGATCACTACGCCCATCGGCATCCAGAGGTCGGTAGCCGCCAAGATCATCGGTACCACACCCAGAGCGGTAGTAGCGGTGGTGAGGAAGATAGGTCTCATACGACGCTGACCGGCGAGGTACGCTGCCTCTTTGGCGGTCTTGTGCTCCACCGTCACCAGATGGTCGGAGTACTCATACATGATGATCGCGTTACGCACGATGATACCGATAAGCGAGATCACGCCTAAGATAGCCGTCACCGATATATCCATGCGGAAGATCCACATTCCCACCGCCGAGCCAAACAGACAGAGCAAACTGGAACTGAGAGCAAGGAAGGAGATATTGAGTTTGCGGAAGTGATAAACGAGCAATACGAGCAGTACCAGCAAAGCGGCGCCGATGGACTGCACGAGACCCGGCAGCATCGTCAGAGACTGCTCTACCGCACCGCCAAACGTGATATGCACCCCATCGGGCAGGTTCTTACGCAACTTCTTCACATAGCGGATCACCGGTTTGGAAGCCGTGATAGCGGATAGTTTGCCACGGGTGTCTGCCGAGACGGTGATCGTACGAATACTGTTACGACGTTTGATCTGCGCATGGTGGAAATCCGGTTCCACTTCGGCTACCTGACGCAGCGGCACCCACACGCCCGGCAGCAAGGTCGGAATCATGAGGTTGCCTATATCCGCATAGCTGAGGGTATCGGCGCCAACAGTATAGAGTACCACCGGCGTCTTATAGCCGTCCTCCCAGATAGAGGTCATTCCTCGTCCGTGCAAAGCGCCGTTGAGATAGAGCGACAGCGTGGCTTGCGTCACGCCCAGACGGCTTGCCTCGTCGTCCTTGAGACGCAGACGGATCGTTTGCACCGTCTCGTCATAGTTGGAGTGTATCCACGACAGATAGGGGAACTGCGCAAGGAAGGTCTTGAGCGAATCCGCTACTACCTCCAACTCGCCTATATTAGAACCCTGCACATGCACCTCTATCGGGTTGCTGACTGCCTGATAATCGAGCATCTTAAAGCGGCAGAAAGCATTCGGGAAAGCGTTCTCGTACAAAGGCTGATACTGCTCGATGAGCGCGAAAGTAGCCTCCGGAGAAACGGTATTGACGATGAACTGCGCGTAGTTCTCTCCTGCCATCTGCGGAGCATACGTAGCATGAAAACGCGGACTCGACATTCCCACAAACGCCGTCACACTCTTCACACGTTCATCCGCATTGAGCACATTGCCCAGACTGTCCACTATCGCTTGAGTCTGCGCCAGAGACGAGCCTTCCGTCAGGTGGATCTCCACCGCAAAACTGTCACGGTCGGCTTTCGGCATCAACTGGATGTCCAGCTGCGTCATGATAAACGTACCCAAGACGACGGAACCCAGACTGAGGTTGATCGTCCACCACGGATGACGGAAACAGAGATCCAGCAGCTTCTGATAGCCGGACTGCAAAGCGGCGAAGAACTTATCCTGCGTACGCTCGATGAAGGTCGGTTCGGCATCCGCCGGCTTGCGACGGATGAACGTGCTCGCCATGAACGGGATGATCCAAACGGCATAGAGGATACTACAGGTCAAGGCAATGAAGATCGCCCATGGGAAGAGACGAATGAAGTCCGCCAACGAACCGGTCATCAGCCCCAACATCGGGAAGAACATACCGGATATCGAGGTCGTTGCCAAGAGCATCGGCACAAACAGATCCCTTGTGGAAACAGCCGCTGCGTACCATCGGGAATGACCCTGCGCGAGGAGTTCGCTATAACCGTCGATGACGATGACCGAGTCGTCCACCACCATACCCAAGACCACGATCAGCGCAGCCAAGGTGACGGTGTTCAGCTCCATACCCACGAGGTACATCACACCGAGCGTGACCGCAATACAAACCGGCAGACCGGTCGAGCTGACCAAAGCCGTACGCATCGGGAAAAGGATGAGCATGACGGCTATCACTATCAGCACGGAGACCACGAGGTCTTTGAGGAACGACCTTACACTCTGATCTACCACACGCGGCTGATCGGTGATCTTATGCATCCTGACGTCCGGCGGCAGCGTAGCGCGCATCTGCTCCAACACCTCGTCCACTTTGGCGCCAAAGGCAACGATGTTATTGTCCGGCTGCATCTCGATATTCATCAGCAGGCAGTCACCTGTTCCGTCCTCGTCATACCGACGGATATACTTCGACGCTTTGGCGTACCGACGAGTGATGGTGGCGATGTCTTTCAGACGGATTGTCTGACCGGCAATAGGATCGGACATAATGATCTGCTCGCCTAACTCGTACTCCGTTCGGTACGGCACATCGACGTGAATGAGCGCCGCTCCCGTCTCGTTATCTACCTCTCCGGTCATCGTACGGAAACCCTGCGCTGCCAAACGGGCAAGGATCATATTCTGGTCTATGCCGTACTTGGAGATCCGCTCCACATCGAGCAGAACGGCTATCTCTTCGTACTCCTGTCCAAGGATCTTGATACTACCCATCTCGCCTATCTCACGCAGTCGGTCTGCCGTCATCTCGGCGTATTCCTGCAACTCACGCGGGGATCGCTCGGTACTCTCTATGGCTAAGAGGATACTGCTCGTATTGCCGAAATCATCGATCACCGCGATCGCTAACAGACCCGTCGGCATCTGCATCTGTTTGAGCAGACTGATACCGCCTCGTATCTTCGACCATGCTTCGTTACTGTTCATCACTTTGGGCGAAAGGGCGGCGAAGATATAGCACATTCCGTCCTTGCTCAAACTGTATGTCTTGCGTTTGTCGATCTCCTTGAAGGTAAAGAGGTACTGCTCAATCGGTTTGGCTACCTGCTCCTCCACTTCCTGCGCCGTAGCACCCGGGAAGACAGCGACCACAAGTCCCTGACGGATCGTCACCTGCGGGAACTCGTCTTTCTTCATCTGTCCGAGGGCAAAGATACCAAATAACACCAGCACCGCCACCACCGCATAGATGATGCGGTAGTTACGCATTGCGCCTTCTATATGGTTTCGTGTGCTCATATCAATAGGTCACTATTGCTCCGTTGTACATCTTTTGGTATCCCTTGGCGATGATCGTGTCGCCCATGGACACACCTTCGCTTATCAGCACACCGTTCTCCACAAAATCGCTGATCTTCACCATACGACGCTCCGCACGACCGTTATGCAACGCCCACACGCTCTGACCGCTCTGCTGCGTCTGGATACATCCTGCCGAGAGGATCACACCCATTTGGTCTCGCTGCGAAGTCACCGCACGGCACACCATACCCGGCAACAAGTCCTCCACCGCGTCCTCTGACGTGATATCCGCTTCCACACGGTATGTATGCGCCAGACGCGTAGCGGACACTGATTTCTCAGTGATACGCGCCTCGTAACGCTTACCCAAAGCAGGCAGACTGACGGCTATCGGATCGCCTATACGCAGCGGTCCGACCTCGTTCTCCGGAACCGTGAACTCCACGCGATAAGCACTCATATCCATCAGCGTACCTATCTGCTGACCGAAACCCACATGCTGACCCACATCGAGGTCGTTCATGTTCACGATACCCGCCTGACTGGCACGCATCGTGCAGTCGTCAAAACGCTTACGCGAAGAGATCAACAACGAACGCGCTTTCTCCACATTCGTCTCCATCTCTACCCATTTGAGGTCACTAATACCGCCTTCGTCGTGAACCGGTTTGAGACGTTTCCATGCGTCCTGCGCCTGACGATACATCGCCTCTGCACTCTCCAACATCGCTTTCGCCTGCGTGCTGTCAACGGTAGCGATCAACTGTCCCTCACGCACACGGTCACCGCTTTTGACATAGATACCTGTGATCTGACCGCCCAACGGAAAAACCAACGAGATATTGGTCTTCGGACGAATAACGCCCACATACGTGTTCTGAACCAACTGGCTCGTTTCTCCCACCACCTCTATCTCCACCGGAAGAGGTTTGTCTGTCAGATAACTGTACTTCTTAGATTTGGGGGAACATCCGGCAAAAACCATCATCACCGCCACCGCCCACAAAAAGATACTTTTTTTCATTATTTGTCGATTAATTTCGTGTTCTTATTCTTTATTATTTACCATGCGCATATATGCACATCACATACATGCGCATAAAAAGCGGTGCAAAATTAGTGTTTTTTTTTGACATATGCAAATAAAAAGCGAAAAATCGCCCGATTTGAGCGATTTTTCTTCCTTCGTACATCGTACATTTGTACATCGGCTTAGCCGTTGTGCTCCTGATCATACGCTTCGCCGCAGATCTTCCAGAGGTAGGCACGCATGGTCTTTTTGCCATCGGCGAGGTCTTTCTGAGCTGCGAAAGCCAGCTGGTCGGAAGACATCTTCGAGAGGTCGACCGCACGCTCTTTTACGGCGAGGGATACTGCCGCGAAACGAGAACGAGCCTTGGTCTCTAAGGCAGTGACCGGAGTCGTACGCTTGTACGTGTCTGCCTCACGGATGAAGAGACGAGTACAATTGGGGTTGGTGGTCGGAGCGTTACGGTGAGTACCGATGAGGTAGGTACCGCAAGAGTGACCATCTTTTACTTTCGGCTTAGCCAAAGAACCGGAGACGTGGTCAATACCGGTTGCATACTTAACTTTTCCCATAATGATTTGTGTTTTTCATGGTTAATACCTTAATAAACAGACTATTCTTTTAATAGGCAGCCTTTTACCTATTTCTTTTTAGCACCTTGATACACCTCTTCCGTTTTGGTGGAGATGGTGGTGGTCGTTTTGGTGGAGTCGGAGGACTGCACGTAGGTGGAGGTGGTGGTGACGGTACGCCACGCTTTGCAGGACATTGCTCCGAGGGTGACTGCTCCGAGGATGACCGCGCTAAGCAGCATAACGGTCAATGATTTCGATTTGTGCTTTTTCATCTTCAAACGCTAATTGGTTAAACAAAACAGTTATATTGCTCATCCCTGCTAAATCCAGCAGCACACAGCCTTTCGAGTGCTCGGGGATTGTGCCTTTGTGGATGCGTATTCCGTCTCGGTCGGGTACGTCCATTATGAGGGGCAGGAACTTTTTGAACTTAGGCGACCAAGTGTTTTCCACGGGGTACGTTCCGGCAGGGATGAGGTAATCGGCGTTTTCGAGTGTTGGCGAGGTGAAGGTCTCTAACTCGTACTCTCGGTTTCGCATCTGATAGGAGAGCGTGCCGCGGATGGCTTTATTGTCCTTCTTGGTGCGGATTAGTTTTATGGTTCTCATGGTATTTCGATTTATAGTGATAATCAATTCCGATGATCGATCCTGCGAAAGTCGCCACCTCTCCGAAAGCGATGAGGACTGTCTCGTGGATCTCTCCCTGCGGCGCGAACCATGCTCCGCAGTAGAGCAAAGCCAAACCGCCGATTGATAGTATCGCAGCGATGATGAGTTGTATGAGTTGTGCGTTTTTCATGGTGTTTTTCGATTTCGGGTGCAAAGGTACAACAAAAAAACGAACCCACCAAAAAAGTGAGTTCATTTCGGACTAAATTTAGTCTTTTAGCACAAACCGATGTATTCACGGAACGAAATAGCATCTTTTTCCGAGAGCCATCCTCTATTCCACGAATAGGTGTAGAAGGTACGCGAATGTGTTTTATTCCGAATCCCTTTCGCTCTCCAGCCATCATAGAGCGTTCTGAATTTCTGAAGGCTAATATGCGGGTATCGATTTTGTGTCTCCGGCAGGATATCCGCCATTAAATAAACTTTGTCTTTCATAAGTTGTTTTCGATTTTAAAGTTGTTAATATCGGCAGCGGAGAAGGTCTTGGGAAATTTGTCCGGCTCTGTAAAGACATAATCTCCAAGCGTTTCGCGACCAGCTCTCCAAAGGGCATACATAAGTTCTTTACGTGGGACACGGATGTCGGTGATGTGCAGTTTGGATTGTGCGAGGTCAGCGCAAGCGAAGATAAACCGCAGATGTCCGTCGCGAGGGATAGGTGGATGTTTGGAACGTTGCGAGAAGAAACGTACTGATCCGTCTTTGGCTCTGCGCTTTTGGATAAAGTAGCCGAAACCTTTTCCGAGTGAGCCGGTAAGGGACTTACATTGTTCAGATAGAATGATTTCCATAATTGATAAAATTTAATCGGTGACACGAAATAATATCGAGATAATATCGATATACTATCGATGTAATAGTGTTAGTGGGTTCGTGGGTGAATGATATGTTTATCATACTGATAAGCCTTCTCGTCCTTGTAGTCAAAACCGATCCATCGCCAAGTCTCATCGTCAATGGGTAATTCGTTGCAAATCTTCATCCACTTGGGGTTTTTTAAGAAATCTTCGGATGCGCAACTCACTCCGACCCCTATTGACTCGAAAGCGGCTACGAGTTCGGGGTCACAACCGATGACCGCAGAAGCATCTGTAGATACTTTGTTGAGATTTTGGAATGCTACATGTGTTTTATCATCGTCACAGAGAGCGATGAAGAAACCGCGTTTTTTGTTTTGGCTCGCCCATTTAAGGAGCGTGCTGATTGTGCCGTACACGTACGGACTTGCTATTATTTTCTTTTCCATACAATTCACAATTGATTTAAATGATGTCCTTTACTGCTTTTTTCCAAGCCGTGGCTTTGGAGTGATAAGCGCCGGAGGCAAGTAGTTCCTGCACGTAGGCTTGTCGGCGAACAAAGAGAGATCTACACCGCTGTTCGTTTTCGGAAGGTGGCGTTTTACGCTTGTAGCTTTCCGCTGAACGGATGTACATGTGTACTTTGTTCGGGTTGGTTGACGGCGCCTTTCTTGTGGTCAAGATGATACGTGCGTTTTGCATTTTGCATAGCGTGCCGGAAGCAGCGCTAAAGCCGGGGATTAAATTTACTCTCATAATAGTTTGAATTTTTGCGGTATTGCCGCGAGTTAAACATAAAATATTGTTTGTGGCATATTGCGGAGGGAGAGCACCGCAGGTAAACAGCCTTTTACCAATCGCGCACCCATTCGAGTCCGAAGAGCTCCATGGTGGCTCTGTAGCAGAGTTTGTAGGCACCGTTGTAGCGTACTTGGACGATGTCGCCGGATTCATCTCCTCGGAGGAAGACGGGTTGAGGGTCGGGAAAGTCCACCACAAAGAAATAGGGGTTTTGTTGATCTCCGGGGTGTCCGGGTGCTCCCTCTTGTGCGGCTTCGATCATCGCGCGTTGGGTAACCTCGGCACGCTGCTCGAAAGCGATCTTTGTTGCACCCTTACGGTTGTGGAACTCGGTAGGCATAGCCTTAGAGAAAAATTTCCAAAACTTTTCAAACAAGCAGTCCTGCTGCTCATTGCCATCGTGCGTGCATAGCGCACGTGGCTGCTCTTTTTCTTTTTCGTTCATATTATTATTAATTATAGGGGGGTTATTAGGGGGGAGCACAATTTGTTCCAAGTCTGTAACATTTTGTTCCAAAGTTGTAACATTTTGTGACGGCTCTGTAACATTTTGATACAAGGCGAACAATTTATTTTCACGTCTTTCTAACAACCCTAAGTTCAACAATTTCTCGACAGCTCTATGAGCAGTCATGTGTGACATGACGAAAGGCATCGCGGCAGCGAGTTCGCGGTAATTGCCGTACCATCCTCGTCCTGCACGGGTACCTTTGAGGATGGCGGCAAAGATGCACGCCTCGTTGGCATTGAGGTCGTACCCGGCTATGATCTTATCGTCAAGAAGGAGTTTCATAATTAACCAAATAGTTCATCGTGACAGCAGTCACAGAGATAGCCGTCATATCCGCGGTGAGCTTCGTCGATATGTACAAGGTCATCGCATCGCTCACATCTGACGAAGAACTCACTTACGCAATCATCGCAGACGAAGACGTCTCCGTACTCGTTGGCTTTGTCCTTTGGCAGGGTTTTGCCGCAGTATTCACAATT
>JAFXWI010000062.1 GCA_017542915.1 Paludibacteraceae bacterium | reverse complement strand
CGGATCATCCAAGCGAGGTTATGCGCCAAGGTACGCATGGTCTGCATTCCTTCGGTGTCCTGTGCAGCCTGTCCTTTTTCACGGCCGTAAGCGATGTTCCAATACTGCGAAGTAGCCAGTGGCATATTCATCATCTGCAGCGGCATCTGGAGCGCCTCGAAAGCTGCTGTAGCACCGCCTCTTCGGCAGATCGTCACAGCCGCAGCCGGCTTGTTCTGAAGGTTCGCGCCGTTGGAGAAGAACGCACGTTGCATGATAGCGAGGAGTGCGCCGTTGGGCTGACCGTAATAGACAGGTGAGCCGAAAACGAAACCGTCCGCCTCTGCGAACTTGGCAGAGATAGCGTTGCACACATCGTCGTCAAAGACACAACGACCGTTCGCTTTCGCCTTGCATGTACCGCAAGCTACACAGCCACGAATAGGTTTGTTGCCGATCCAAACGATCTCGGTTTCGAGACCTTCGGACTGAAGCGTCTTGGCAATCTCGCTAAGCGCCGTAAAGGTGTTGCCGTTCTTTCGCGGCGAACCATTGATCAATAATACCCTCATTATAAATTCAAAATTAAAAATTCAAAATTAAAAATTCAATATATTTCGGGTGCAAAGGTACAACAAAAATCCCACATACGCAAATGTATGCAGGATTTTTTTGTTATTTTAGATATTTATCAAAGATTTTTTTCAAAGAACGCAGCCAACTTGTCCCATGGGATGAGGTTCTTGGGTTCGCCTTGACCTGCCGGTTCGGTGAAGCCGCCGTCATAGAGATCACAATGCGAAGCATCAGGGATGATGAGGAGCTCTTTGTTCTCGGGACAAGGATTCGGAGCTACCACGGTCTTGTAGCCGTCCGCCTTACCGTCCACCATATAATGGTACGCTGCTTCGCCGAAATAACGGCTATGCGCGTCCGCGCCGTGCATAATCAGAACAGCAGAACGGATCTCGTTGATGTAATACAAGAACCGGCTGTTGGCATAAGCCTGAGTGCCGATGACACGCCAACCGTCATTCGAGTTACCGCTACGCGCATGGTAGCCACGCGGAGTCTTGTAATAATCGTAGTAGTCGTGCACAAAACGCGGAGCCTGCGGAGGAACGGTGTCCAGCACGCCACCGGCCATGGCTTGCGGGTCGGCGAGACGCTGTTGGGAGAGGTTCTCACGGTTCCTGTGACGCCACTGTTCGTCGTCGAAAGCATCGTTGTAGTCGTTACCGGCAACACGCGTCATGTCGTACATCGTCGAAGCCACCGTCGCTTTGATACGCGTATCCGCCGCAGCCGCATTGAGGGCAATACCACCCCACCCGCATATACCGATGATGCCGATGCGGTTTGCATCCACTTCGGGCAGTTTGGAAAGGAAATCGACTGCCGCCATGAAGTCCTCGGTATTGATGTCCGGCGAAGCTGTCCGACGCGGTTCGCCCGAACTCTCACCTGTGAAGGAAGGATCAAAGGCCAGCGTAATAAACCCGCGTTCCGCCATCTTCATCGCATACAGACCCGAACTCTGCTCTTTCGTTGCGCCGAAAGGACCGGACACCGCTAAAGCGGGAAGACCGCTTTGCTGACAGACCGTTTCACTGACAGACCGCTCCGCTGACAGACCGTCCTGCGGACTGACAGACTTCGGCGTGTAGAGATCGCCCACTAACGTGAAGCCGTATTGGGTTTGGAAAGATACCTTTTGGTGGTTCACTTTCTCACTAAGCGGGAACACTTTGTCCCATGTGTCATTTACGCATTTACTCATTTTGTCATTTGTATTTGTGCAAGCTGAAAAACATAGTGCAGCAAGCAGAAAAATAAATAGATTTTTACATTTACTCATTTTCATATTTGATTATTTGAAATTTTGCTGCAAAGGTACTACATTTTCTTGATATACACAAACACATATTCGCTAAATATCTACCATTTTTGCAGAAACGCACAAAAATAAGGACAAAGAGTGTACGATAATAAGGAATACTCTCATTTTTCAGGAGGAAGAAGGAAAAATATCCTCTGAAATCTTATCTTCTTTTACCGAACAGGCGGAGAAGTTGGAGGAAGAGGTTGATGAAATCGAGGTAGAGGGAAAGGGCACCGAGAAGAGCCAGCTTCATATTACCGTCGTTCACCGTTTCCTCGTTGAGCATCAAGAGGCGGATTTTCTGTGCGTCATAGACCGTCAGACCGGCGAAGATCACCACACCGATGATGGACATCCAGATGCTGTCCGGCTTGCCGAGGATCAGACCTACAATGGAGGCGATGATGAGTCCCGCCAACGCGATGATGAGGAACGTACCGAGACCACTGAGGTCTTTGCGGGTAAACGATCCGATGATAGCCAAAACCGCGAATGAGCCTGCGCAGACAAAGAAGATCTCCGCGATGCTACCAAGCTCATAGAGGAGGAAGATCGAACTGAACGTAGCTCCGTTGAGCGCACAATAAATCGTGAAGAGACACTCGGCTGCGAAGAACGAGAGTTTCTGAATAGATGCGCTGAGAACGAGTACAAGTACCAATTCGGCAATTAACATTCCCCAAAAGATCACTTGGTTACCAAAGATCAGCGACAGGGCTGCCGGTGAACCGGATACTAACCATGCTACAATGCCGGTGATTGCTAAGCCTGCGGTCATCCAGATATACACATTACGCATGAGTTCGCCTACTACGGCTTGTCTGTTTTCGTCAATGACGATAGGTTGAGTTGCTTCCATATACGTTAAATTGTTAAACTGTTAAACTGTTAAACTGTTGAGTTCTTGTTCTTTTTTGCGGTCGAGATCAATGAGGTTCCGGATGCGGCGGTTAGCCTGTTGGTGCATCTTGACGCAGAAGACGATCAGCACCAAGAACGCTATTCCGCCAAGAGTAGGATTGATCTTTACGCTCATGACCAGCGTGTCGTAACATCCGTGAAGGAGGAACGGCAGGAAGAACATCAAAAAGGCATTCTTACGCGAATGATCCACGAAATGGTAGAGCGAGAAATAATAGCCCATGATGATCGCAAAAGCGTAGTGCGCCGGAACGGAAAGGAACGCTCGTGCCAGACCTGTCATCACCCAGTTCTCTTCGGGCAGAACGTATAAGATATTCTCCACTATAGCGAAGCCCATACCAACAAAAACGGCATAGACGATACCATCGAAATGTTCGTCAAAATGGGGTTTCACTTTCTCGTGCTTGACAGCCTTGGTGAGGTAGATCAGTTTGAGTCCTTCTTCCGGCAGAGCCGCTACAAGGAACGCCATCAGGACGGCTCCCAAGAGGGTATTATAATCCCCTGTACCGAAAAGGCTGTACTTGATACCAAGCTCTATGCCGACAGCTAAAACGGCCACAAGAATACCAGACAGGAACGCAAAAGTGAGCGCACTATCCGGTTCTTTGTGCGGATCTTTGTGATAGATATAGGCAAGTAACAGACTGCCCGGTACTACCGCCAACAGGATTTTTGCAATAATAGTAAGTATCATATTTTGTTGTTATTTTAAATCGGGTGCAAAGGTACTATTTTTTTTTGACAT
Organism: Paludibacteraceae bacterium; assembly: GCA_017542915.1. Next base: position 11,387 of record JAFXWI010000062.1, on the reverse strand, counting down.
GAGCAAAAAAAATCACTTTTTTTTCAAAAAGAAGTAGTTTGGCACGGTGTTTGTTTATTAAAAAGCAAGAGTAAAAAATCCGGTATCTAAGCCGGTAGTAAATAGAGATTGTTTGTTATATGAAAAACGAGTTCGTCGGGAGACGAGCTCGTTTTTGTTTAAGTTTTCGGCTTTGTTTGACCGTTTATTTGCCGAACTCCTGCTCGAAGATCGCGCGGAACTTCTCAGCATCGAAATCGATCTGAGCCTTGTCGTCCTTGGTGACCTCTTTAGCTACTTCCTCCTCAAGGGGTTTGAGCAACTCCTCTTTCACCAACTCAACGGCTACATACGCATGGAACATCGTCTTGCCGTCCGGGGAAACGGATTTGGTGATCTTATCGCAAACGATGGTGGAGTTCGTCATCAGTTTGGCAGCCAATTGGCGGGTCATATCCTGATAGCGGCTCTGTGCATCTGCTGCCTCGTTAACGTCATAGGAAGCTACGTAACGCTCGGTAACACGCTGAATGAATGCTTGAGCAGCGGTAGCGATATTAGCGCGAGCAGCCAAAGCGGCTTTGTCCTTGGCAATCTGCATGTTAGGTGCATCTGCCGATGCTACAGCGCGAAGAGCCTGTTTGTCAGATTTGTACTCAGCGCAAGGTACCACTACTTCCTGTTCCTGTGCGTACGGAGTAGCAGGAGTTGCAGCTTTCTTAGCTCCACAACTTACCATCGTGATGGCAAGGGTGATTACAAACAATGATTTTTTCATATACAAAATAATTTAAAAGATTAGAAATTCAGTTTCTTGGGCAGTTCTTTTCTGACCCGTTTCATGAGCTCACGCGTGCATTGCGCCATCGTTTGCTCGATGGAGTTTTTCTCGGGCGTGAGGACACGAAGCTGCTCGATGTTATAGGTCGAGAGCAGGTTCTGGGTCTTGTTGTCGTAGAACCGCATGAGGAGGGATACATAACACTCGTTGAGGTTCTGTATCTCACCCGGTACAACTCCCGCATACTCGACGGTGCATTGCCAATCCACAAAGATCTCCGCAGCGTCCGGGTCGGGCGTGAGGGTGAAGTGGTTATTTCCGAGGATAGCGCCTATCTGCTTGTAGGCAGAGGGCAGTTCGTCCTTGGCTGCATGCAGGTACGCGATACGCGGTTTGGTAGCCGTCTCGATGGTGAGGACGGTCTCCGGCCAAGTCTGCGTGCTGAGTAACTTACGGTACGCGGGACTGAGCTGTTTATTGACCATCGGGGAGACGGTGAAACGGACCTGCGAGAGGTTGTCCTTACCCGTTACAGAGGTGAGCAGGAACGATGCCGCTCCTTCACTGTTGGTCTTGGCTTCCTCGGAGATGATTCCGCTGCCGACGATGAACTTCGCCTGAATAGGGAAATTCGGCATCAAAGCCTGTTGGCGGGAAGCGGTGACGGTGATGGTCTGGTTCTGCCTTCCGCCTTCGTTCAGTTGCAGCCGGTCGGGCGAGAGGGAGAGACGGATACCGTCAAATGCCGATACATAGCCGTTGTAGAGTTCCACGGGCACGTTCACCTGTGTACCTGCGTTGTTCATTCGCAAGTCCAAGAAAAGCCACGGTTCTACCTCCTGCAGACCTTTCTCGTAATAGGTCAGCGAACGCATGAGTTCACCGCGTTGGGAAGCCTGCTGAGCCTGCTGCAAGAACGAGAAAGCTTTGGACGAGATCTCCCGCTCTTTCTTCTCACGGTTGCGGCGGTACACCTGTTTGTCGAGCTTGTAGCAGACATAATAGGTGTTGCTCTGTTTGTCGTTATAGCCGCCCAGATGCTCGTGACCCTCCACGAGGTCTTTCGCCTTGGTGGTGATGTCCTGTTTGAACATCTCCTCTACCGAACTGTCGATATTGACTACCGACAGGAACGAGCTGGTCTCCACCACAGCGCTGATCTGCTGAACAAGGTTATTGAGCGCGTTCTGCTCTGCTACCGTCTGCCAGTTAGGCTCGGACATACTGCACGAACCAACGCCTATATAGGCGGTCTCCGATGCTCTGGAGATCATCCAATCCGGCATCGGGTTCTTGTCCTTGGCGAAAAGGACGATAGGAAGCAACGCTAAAGCTAAAAATAGTTTCCTCATAAGATAGTTACTAAGATGTTATTACCATCTACACGCATTTTGCAGTCGATACCCTCTTCCTCTTTGAGGTATTGCTCGAGTATAAACGCAAACTCGGCAGCATCCATACGAATGCCGTCAGCGTCCTTAGGCGGGATTGTCACATAATCGAAGATCATCGACTCGTCCATGATGCCCTGAAGGTGGTATTTGCCCTGATAAGCATTCTTACGCACCCATTGACGGAGCACGTTGCTCAGCGCGTATCCATGTGTGCCTGCGGGATCGTTCATCGTAGCGGACGAACTACCGTCGATAGCAAACTGAAGTACTACACGGGTACCTCCTGCGGGTTTGAAGTTCTTGATGATGTCCTCCAAGAATTCCGGAAGATAATCCTGCACCGCATATTTGCAGAGGGCGTCGGTAGCAGAGGTCTGGAAACGGCGGATAGGCGTAGCAGTCTTGGATGCCAACACGCTACCGGAAGCCGTCTCGTACGCCTTCATGATCAGCGTGACGCGTGAGCCTTCGCGAGTGATGTCTTTGTTGATATCTACCGTTACGTACACATCGGCACCGGAGGTCATGAGCAGCTGTTTGTCGTTGCTCTCTGCGGTTCCGGCGTTCTGCTCGTACGCTGCACGGCGGTTCACAGCATCGATCTTACCTTGCAGATCGATGGTGGTGATGTTCTTGCTCTCGAATCCGTCCTGAACAGTGCTGACAGCCACACGGCGGTCATAATCGCTCTGCAGGATCTTGGCGTAGTTCTCGCCGTCTCGTTTGTAAGGCACAACGATGACGGTCGGCAGAACGAGCCCTTCGGTCTCACGTACCTGTGTCGCTTCGACACCGGAGATAGGATCTTCGTCGAAGACTCCGTTGCGCTTCATATCATTGATGAGCTGCTGAATACGAACGGTCATACGATAGGTACACATCTTACCGCTTCCGGCTTTGGTCGCCTTACCGGTTGCCTCCACGCTCTTGGGTACTACGTATGCTACGTAACGGGCAGTCTCGTTGAAGAACGAATTGGTATAAACCTTGTTCTCCTTCACTACGAGCGGCTTACCGTCGTTGATACCGTCGATACCTTTGTAGAAGAGTTGGTGGAAGACCGATTTCTGGGCATTGGCTTCTATGTCTTTTGCCTTCTCGCCTTTTCCGGTGGATTCGAAGATAGCGTTAGTGCCTTGTTTGGAAACAAGGCTCGCCATGTCCAAGAACTCCTCCGCCCTTGTCGTTACAACAAGGGAGAGGAGTGCAAGGATAGTACTATAAATACGTTTCATAGTATTGTTTTATTACCAACCAAAGGTGTCCTTCGGCGGGAGAATCTTAACGTAAACAGGCAGAGCGTTCTGAGGATCCGATGCATATGCCTCCAGAGCAGCAGCTACTTTGTCTGCATCCTTACCGGTTACTTTGCAGCGAGCGAGGTCACCGGCTACTACTTCTACCACCTTGAGGGTGACATCCGCTTTGCTGGTAGTCTTACGACCTGCTACCATTTTGCCAAGACGTACTTCAAACTTGGTTTTCTCTTCTACGCCGTCCTCGCTACCAAGGGTGATGTAGCACTCGGTCAGTTTGTTTTTCTTATCCAGTTTGTAGTCTGCCTCAACGATTTTACCTTGCAGCGGGAAGTGCTCGAAAGCAAAGATCTTCATGTCTTTCGGAATGTAGGTGAACACTTTCTCCTTACTTGCGTTCGGATCTTGCGAGTAACCGTATTTAACGTCTGCAAGAGATGTCAGGAAGTTACTTCCGGTACCGTCATATTTGAAGGTCTCGGTCTCGGTGGTACCGTCTTTTACGTTGGTAGCGGTGATGCTGTAGCTCATCGTGGTCTTGTACCAAGTTTTGCCGTCATCGTCAACCGATTTGGTTACGTTGTAGGAGAGTACGTTACCGGTAACGAGATAGTCTGCTCCCAGACCGTCTTTTGCCTCGATCATCTGGAGATGACCTACATTGCTCAGACCGGAGATAACATTGCTCTTCACTTTGTCCTCAACATCCAAATCTACCGAAGTAGCGGACTCAAAATCGCCTACAGAAACGATCAGTTTCTTACCCGCACTCACTGTTACTGCCATCATCATGGCAGCTACAAAAAGAAATACTTTTTTCATTGCTTTAAGAATTTAAAGGGTTAATATAAGTTGTTTATTTATTGTTGGCTTCTTTCTTATATTTCATAGCCATCATCGCGTTCGCTTCTACCGAACCGCATCCTTCTTCGTATATCTTGCTCAACATGAGCAGGGATGCCTTGCTGCCGCTGGCTTTGAACTCACGAACAGCTTCGAGACCTTGACCGGCGTTGTAATAGTTCATGCCGGCATCGTAGTGTGCATCGCGAGCAGGAACTGCTTTCGCAGGAGTAGCAGTAGCAACAGCTGCTGTTGAAGGAGCGACATTCTCAGACGCTTGTGCTATGGTTTTCTTCGCGGGTTTGGAAGCGGTGTTCTTGGTGCTCTTCTTCTGAGGTTGTGCTTCCTGAACTTCGACTACCTCGGTTGTCTGAGCCGGTTTATCGCTATCCTCACCGGTGAAGAACAGTACTGCACCGCCTATTACGATCACGGCAATGATGGCGATGGTGATCCAGCTCTTGGTACTGCTGCTGACGGTAGTCGGTGTGTATGCTGCACCACCGGCGATGCTGCCGATACCCTTCTGACCCTCTTGCGGCTGATCCTGCGGTTCGGGTTGTGCGTGTTGCGGCTGACGTTGCGGTTGATGAGCAGGTTGCTGCGACATCTGTTGCTGCGCCTGACGTACCGCATTCGCGGTGTTCTCATCCATGCCTGCAGGAAGAGGTGCGTTACCGCCGCCCATGATGAGGATCGTGGTGTTGTTATTGACCGTCTGGTTCGTGTTATTGACCGTCTGCGAGTTATCGGTTACCGAGTGCTGCACGTTCGTGTTGGTCTGCACGTTGTTCTGCACCGAGTTGTCCGTATGCACGGAGTTGTCCTCGGCGTGCGAGTTATTGACTGCTACGTCTCCGTGGGACATGATACTCTCGGGCATAGCGACAGAGCCGCCTTGTTGTGCCTTACCGGGTTTGGTAGGAGCCTGCGGAGCCGGTGTAGCGGATGCAGGTTTAATTGGCGCTGACGGGGTAGCAGGTTGGGGCAAATGGTAGTTACAGTTGTCACAAACCAACTGGCCTTCTTTGATCTCTTCACCGCATTCAGGGCATATTAATTTACTCATTTTCTGTTTCCTCCTTTATTTCGTCTTTTATGGTTATGTTTTCTACGCAGATATACTTTTCGATTTCCTGTTCTCCTTCTACGCTCACTTGGTGACCATCAAAAGGAGTGAAGAACTCGTCTCCTGCGGGATAGTGGTTCTCTCTGTAGAGTATCCATGATTTTCCTTCGCTATCCATCAAAAGTGCGTACAGACCTTCGGACTTGGTGCCTTGGTTCTGCAGGCGGATAGTTAATTTTCCTTCGGTAATCATAATTTTGTATTGCAATTAGGACAAATAGTTACGGAAGCATCCACTTTGGTGCCGCACTCGGGGCAGAACTTAGTAGGTGCTGCATTTTGCGGAGCAGGTTGCTGCGGTTGCACGCCGTTCTGACGGGTCGTATAATCGAGCGAACGGTCGTATGCTTGTGCTACCATACGGTCTTTATGCTCTATCTCACGCTGTGCGCGGTCTTGGTCAGACTGCTGCTTGTCCAGCACTTTGTTGAGCAACTGGAACATCTGTTCCTGCTGGCTCTGCTGCTGTGCCTGCATACGCTCTGCGAACTCACGTTCCCGTTTGGCATCGTTATAACCGGAGGCGAGGTTCGCTGCGGCTTCACCGCCTTGGAACGCTACCATCTGCTCCCACGTCATGTCTCTGAGGTGCTCGGCTTTCTCACGCTCTTTCTGCAACTCATGCTCGTTGGCAGCTTGCTCCATTGCCATGAACTGCTCGAACTGCTGCTGACGACGTTTGGCTTTGAGTTCCTCTTCGCGTTGCATCTGCTCGAACTGCAGGTCATAACGGGCACGCTCGATCTTGAGTTCCGACATAGCCGCCATTTCGGCACGCTCTAAGTCGCCTTCCAACTGAATACGTTTATAGTCGATGCTGTCTTTGAGTTGCATCATCTGCAACAGTTGTCCGCGCTGATAGGTGTTGGTTTCCATCTGGTGCTGGAGAGCTGCTATCTCATCCTCGCGTACGAGTTGAGAGCGGCGCAGATCCGCCAAAGCGGCTTCTTCGTCCTCTTTGGTGCGCGCTTCGCGCAGACGACGTTCGCTGTCGTATAACAGACGGAACTTATCCAATTCGTCCTGACGGAGCAACTGGTCTTGGTTGATCTTATCCAACTCACGCTGGAGGTCGAGCTCGGTACGTGCTTCCTCGATCTGCTGGGCGTTGTTGACCTGTGCTAAACGATTCTTGAAGTCATTGGTACGACGCAGATAATCCAGTTCCTGCTCGCTCAGGTACATCTCACGGCTCAACTGACGGAAACGCTCCAAGTCTTCGTTGGAAGCCGTGATCTCCACGATGCGAACGATCTCCAAACCGAAGAAATACTCGTTGGCAACAGCGTTCAGATGCTCTTTCATGCCTCGACGCAGATCGTCGGGAAGGCGGCTGCCTTCAAACTCCGCATCTTGCAGATTCTCCTGCAAGGTAGCACGTACGCTGTCTGCTATCTCATCCACGATCTGAGCCGTGTTGAGCACTTTCTTATCGGACAGGTAATGAAGCAGGAAACGCTCTTTGTCGGCGATCTTGAAGTACGCATTCAAACCTACTTGGAGGGTGTGGTACTTGGTCTGGATCTCCATGGGCTTGAACGTACCGTAGTCATCCAGATTAGCTTGTTTGGCTCCTACTACTAAGGGGAAGGCCTTGTCCACCAAGACGATGACGGAGAAAGCAGAACCTTTGCTCTTATGCTCCTCCACTTTCTTCTCGGCATCCTGCGAAGCAGCCTCGTCTTTCTTGTCGGAATGGAAGAGGTTCGCTACGAAGTTCCACGCGCGTGTGAGCGCGTTTTCCTTATTAGTATTTACGACACCCTCTTTGACGGACTTGAAGTCATAGCTTCCACCGGAGATGGTAGCGATGGTCTGACCGTTTACGCGGATGTAAGCGGTTGTGCCTTCTGCGATGGTGACACCTTTAATATCTTTGAGTTGACCCAGTTCATCTTGCGTGATGACGCGGGCTACCTGACCTGCCTGAATATTCCAATACACACGTCCCTGCTGGCTCTGTTGCAGATCGTCTGCTACTGCGGGCTGTTCCGGTTGCGGTTCTGCCGGCTGTTCCGGCTGAGGTTCCGGTTGAGGCTCAGCGGGTTGAATACGTGTTCCGCAATGAGTGCAAAACTTAGCACCTTCTTTGAGTTCATGATGACAATTAGGACATTCCATAACTATTTGGTTTTAATGTGATTACTTAGATTGAACAACACTCTTGATATCGCCGTTAGCATCGGTTTGAACGATCATTTCCGACCTGGCATTTTCATTCTCGCCTACGCCGTAATGGAAGTCCAACTGTTCCGCTCCGTTGCTGTATTTGACTTTCTGTACGAAGAACGGTTCGCGTTTCGGAATACCGTACTCCTCATACAGATGTTTACCGATTGATTCGGATATGTCGAGGATGTTTTTGTTCACCTGCTGGCGGAGCTGCTCTAACATACTCTGCGGTTTGCCTGCGGACTTCTGCATAACGGTCTCCATGCTAGTGATGAAAATACCGTTGGTATCGTTCGTCAAAGCCGCTTTGCTGGCTTTCTTGACAGACTTGCCCCCTTCATCTACTGCGCAGAAGAGGGTAGGATCGCCGAAGAGGTTGAATTCTCCGATCGTCAACGCTTCTTCCCAACCCTTATCGCCCAAACGATAGGTCTCACAACGTGCTTGGAAGAAGGCCACACCCAGCGGATAGCCCTTCATCGCCAAATCGTTGAAGACATATCCGGTAATATCCGAACAACAGATAGGCAGACTATTGACTTGGTCCAGCGAACAGTTACCTTTCGGGTAACCCAACGCGATACGGGACGAACCCACGAAGACGAGTGTCTGATTGGACAAAGCCGTCAGTACCATACTTTTCTCTTTCGGGTAACCGATAAAACGGGCTCCGTAGCAAGGTTGCGCAAAGATGATATTCGGATACTGCATGCCCCCAAACATATCAGGTGCCAAACCGGCCCGGAAATCGGAACGCGACCCCATGGCGTATCCGCCGTAGTACGGATAATTTGGTTCGTCCGAACCATGCATGTTGATGAATACAAACTGGGCATAGGGGTTGAACCAAGATGAGGTATGGTATTGGGGACTATCTGTCTCCAAGGAAATAGTAGGCGAAAGAATGAGGTAATCATATCCAAAGCCATCACTCGGAGGAGTAGCTTTCTGGTAATTGAGCACCTTCAATTGCTTCAGAAGAGGAGCCACATTCTTGGTGGTAACGCCCTTCCAGTTAGGATCCGATTGTGCGTACATCATTTCCACCTGAATACCGGCACTGTTCTCCAGATCGCGGTTGAAATAATTAATCAGATCTTGCAATCCTTCGTCTCCGCCCACTAACGGCAGACGGCCTACATAGAACAAGGCGTCGTAGGTGAAGATCTTACCGTTCCACATCTTCTCCTCCATCTCTTTTCCGTACGGATACGCATAGAGAAAATCGGTATCGAAATCATCATCGCTGAAGTCAGGATTATTGCGTTGCCAATGCGGCAGTTTGGGCATTGGCACTACTTCGTTACCTCCCACGATGAAGAGGAAATCGGTCTCCGGCTGCTTTGCTTTCTTCTCTGCCTTATTCAGATCCAACAGAATATCCGCATACTCGTACCAAGGCGAGGAAGCACCTAACTTCACGTGCTTATGTCCGCCGAACAGTCCTTTTTCGAGATACTCATAGTCGCCTGCGTCCACCAGCTGATAAGCCACGCCTATTCTTCGCTTAGTAGCGATGAACTGGTTGAATATATCGCGCAACGCATCTACGCTCGTGCGCAGATGTTTACTTAAGGAAGTAAGGTTCGTGAGGATGAATCCGCGCATCACCGGTTCCGGTAGATTCTCCTCCGGTTGCGTTTGTGCGGCAGGACTCTCCGGCTCTGCTGCGGGCAGGTCGGCATGGACAGTCTCTATCCTGTTGGACTGAGCGGACTGAGTAGGCGCAGCAGGTTGTGCTGCAGGATTTGAAACGGTCTGCTGAGGTTTGTTAGCCGCTTCTTCTGCTTCCATTTCCGCAAATAATCCTATCAAATTGGTGCCGCACTCAGGGCAGAAATTCATAGGCTCGTCAATCTTGGTACCACATTCAGGGCAAAACATAATCTAGTCGTTTTTGGTTATTCATGCAAAATGCGCTGCAAAGATACGAATAATTTTTCGAATATGCAAACATTTTGGGTATTTTATTTTAATTTTTCCCTTTTTCGCCAAAAAAGGACACAAAAAAAGCGTCTATGCTTACGCATAAACGCCTTTTCTGATGATTGAATGATCATTAGAATTTGTAGTGTACGCCGATAGCGAAGTCGTACATCTGCCAGTATAAACCTGCATCAGCACCATTTTTGGCACCTTCAACCAAGCCAACACCGAGAGCCGGACGCCAAACGAACGAGAGCTGGAGAGGGAACCAGAAGCTGTACTCAATACCACCACGACCGGCAGCTGCTACATAGCCCCAGTTATAGGCTCCGTCAACGGCGCCATGTAAGCTCATGCCGTCACCGTGAACGCTGGCTGTACCATAGCCCCATCCGTAACCTCCGGTTGCACCGACACCTAAATACCAATGCCATTCTCCTTTTTTATCCCAAGGGAACTTTGCGCCGAACGGATCAATCCAATCGTACGTAGCAGCAAGCTGCAAACTTGGAGCATAATAGGTCGTTGTTACGCCACTTTTGAAAATGGAGTTACCAGCACCAAAGTCGATACCAAGTTCCAACTCAAGCATATTCTCCTCACCAAAGCCATGTTGATAGCTAAATCCTTCAAACGCACCAACACGACCTCCGATTGCACGAGGTTGTGCATAAGCTGCCAAGCTGGCTACAGCGAGGACAGCAATAAAGAGATATTTCTTCATCATCTTAAAAATTTAAATGTATTAATGTTTGTTATTTTTTTACAACCACGAAAGGCCACTTTTTGTAGCCTTTCCATGGTATAAATGTTGTCTGAAAGACGTTTTTTTACTTATTCAGCGCCAAAGCAACGTTCACGTTTGCAACGTGTCCCCGTAGCCGGGTTGAACTTAAAAGTTCGACCCTCACTTGCTGAGAGCAAGTGCTACGTTGACTGCGCAAGCGACAGTACAACCTACCATCGGGTTGTTTCCGATACCGAGGAAGCCCATCATCTCTACGTGTGCGGGAACGGAGCTCGAACCTGCGAACTGCGCGTCGCTGTGCATACGACCGAGGGTGTCAGTCATACCGTAGGAAGCAGGACCTGCTGCCATGTTATCCGGGTGCAAGGTACGACCTGTACCACCACCGGAAGCAACGCTGAAGTACGGTTTGCCGGCAAGGATACGCTCTTTCTTGTACGTACCGGCTACCGGGTGTTGGAAACGCGTCGGGTTGGTCGAGTTACCGGTGATGGAAACATCGACGTTCTCGTGCCAGAGGATAGCTACACCCTCACGAACATCGTCTGCGCCGTAGCAGTTCACTTTAGCACGCGGACCGTTGCTGTATGCTTTCTTGCGAACGATCTTCAGCTCGCCGGTGAAATAATCGAACTCGGTCTGTACATAGGTAAAACCGTTGATACGGCTGATGATCATAGCAGCGTCTTTGCCCAGACCGTTCAGGATGCAGCGGAGCGGGTTCTTACGTACTTTGTTTGCCATCTCAGCGATCTTGATAGCACCTTCCGCAGCTGCGAAAGACTCGTGACCTGCCAAGAATGCAAAGCACTGGGTCTCCTCGCGGAGCAGACGAGCTGCCAAGTTACCGTGACCGATACCGACCTTACGATCGTCAGCTACGGAACCCGGGATACAGAATGCCTGCAGACCGATACCGATAGCTTCGGCAGCGTCAGCGGCGTTCTTGCAGCCTTTCTTCAGCGCGATAGCGGTGCCTACTACGTAAGCCCATTTCGCGTTCTCAAAACAAATACGCTGGGTCTCCTCGCAGGTCAGATAAGGATCGAGGCCGTATTGCTCGCAAATCTGGTTTGCCTCCTCGATGGAAGCGATACCGTTAGCGTTCAGAGCGGCGAGAATCTGTTTCTCGCGGCGGTCTTGCGACTCAAATTTTACT
>JAFXWI010000061.1 GCA_017542915.1 Paludibacteraceae bacterium | reverse complement strand
TGGCGGGCAAAAGAGAGGTAACAACGCTCCATAGCACGCGTGATAGCCACATAGAGCAGACGGCGTTCTTCCTCTATCTCGGACGGCTTGACGCAGAACTGAGAGGGGAAGAGGTTCTCTTCCAAACCGACGACGAACACAGCTCTGAACTCCAAGCCTTTGGCAGCATGTACGGTCATGAGGGTCACGCGTTCCGTGGTATCCGAGAGGTTCTCGTCTTGATCGGTAAGCAGCGAGACCTCACTGAGGAAATCGCTGATGGGTGTGAAGTCAATCCCTTCTTCCGCACGTCGGCGCACGAACTCCTGTATGGCATTGAGCAACTCCTGTACGTTCTGCGCACGGTCGATACCCTCGGGTGTGGTGTCGAGTGCCAAAGCGGTGAGCACACCCGTAGTCTTGAGCGTCTCTTCGGCAAACGAATAGGCGTCGGTCGTCTCGCTCAGGAGGCTCAGACGTCCTATCAAATCGGCAAAAGTCTTCATTTTCTTCACCGTTCCTGCCGACACTTCGAGTCCTGTCGCTTCAGGGGCACGCATGACATCCAGATACGCACGATGATGCTCAATCGCGTTCTGAGACACCTTCTTCATCGTCGTCTCGCCGATACCTCTGCCAGGAAAACCAACGATACGCAGCAGGGCTTCGTTATCCCGTCCGTTGACCGCCAAACGAAAATAGCCGATAGCATCCTTGATCTCCTTGCGCTGATAGAAAGAGGTACCTCCGTAGATGCGATACGGGATATTATGTTTGCGCAGCTCGCCCTCAAAAGAACGGCTCTGCGCGTTGGTACGATAGAGCACCGCTATCTCATCGTAAGGAAACTTCATCCGCTCGATCTCGCGCACTACCCCTTCCGCTTCCGCACGGTCGTCCATATACGGCTGCAGGAAAAGGAGCTGTCCTTCCTCTTTCTCGGAATAGACCTGCTTGAAGATCTGGTGTTCGTTCTTATGAATAAGCGAATTGGCAGCGTTGACGATATTCTGGGTCGAGCGGTAGTTACGCTCCAACTTAAAGAGATGAGCACCGCTGTAGGTCTGCTGGAAATTGAGGATATTACGGATGTCAGCCCCTCGGAAGGAATAGATAGACTGTGCATCATCGCCCACCACGGTGATATTATTCTGCGGCGCAGCGAGCACTTTCACCAAGAGGTACTGCACATAATTGGTGTCTTGGTACTCATCCACGAAGATATACCTAAACGCTTGTTGGTATTTATCGCGCACCTCGGGGAAGAGCTGCATCAGTCGCAGCATCTCCAACAGAATATCATCAAAATCCATCGCATTGCTTGCTTTCAGGCGAAGCTGATAGAGACGATAGACATCGTATAACTCGTACATGCGCGCCTCTCTGTCCTGCCGCAACAACTGCTGATTCTTCCCGTATTCATCGGGAGAAATGAGGTTGTTCTTGAGCATCGAGATCCGGGCAAGCACGGCAGCGGGTTTGTAGATCTTGTCATCCAAGCCCCGCTCCTTGCAGATCGCTTTAAGGAGCGAACGGCTGTCGGAGGTGTCGTAGATGGTAAAATCCTTGGTGTAGCCTAACTTATCCGCCTCGGGACGAAGCAGTTTGCAGCACACACTATGGAAGGTACCCATCATCAGATAGCGCGCGTCGGTACCGACGAGTTTCTGAATGCGCTCCTTCATCTCCCGAGCCGCTTTGTTGGTAAACGTGAGCGCCATGATAGCCGACGCCGGAACGCCCTGCTGCATCACGTACGCGATCTTATAGGTAAGTACGCGCGTCTTACCCGAACCGGCAGCCGCTACAATGAGCGAAGGACCCTCGGTACACTCCGCTGCGGCACGCTGCACACTATTTAATTGGTCTAAAAAGTTCATCATTTCATAAAAAAGCGTGCAAAGGTACATTTTTTTTTGCACATTTGCAAATTTTTTTGTACCTTTGCGCAAAATTTTCAAAAAGTGACGATGTTACCTGTCGATTTCATAGAGAGTATGCACCAACAAATGGGTCATGAGGCGGAGTTGTTGGTACGGGCGCTGGAGACGGAGCCTGTTACGTCTATCCGTCTGAACACCAAGCTGGATGTGCTCACTTTTGAGTGTGACACAGACGAGGTGCCTTGGCATGTGGACGGGTACTATCTGAGTGAGCGTCCTCAGTTCACCCTCGATCCCCTTTTTCACGCCGGTTGCTATTATGTGCAAGAGGCTTCGTCCATGTTCATCCAGCAGGCTCTGGAGCAGTACGTGGATTCCTCTTCTATCGTACTGGATCTCTGCGCAGCGCCCGGAGGTAAGAGTACCCTCATCAGCGAGTATTTAGGTATGGACGGACTGCTGCTGAGCAACGAAGTAGTGCGTCAGCGTGTGTTCGTGCTCAGCGAGAACATACAGAAATGGGGTAACGGTAACACCGTCGTCACTCACAACTCCGCTGCCGAATACGGAGAGCGGTGCAAACATCTGTTCGACTGCGTATTGGTGGACGCTCCTTGTTCGGGCGAAGGTATGTTCCGCAAGGACGAGCAAGCTCGTACCGAATGGAGTCTGCAGGCAGTGCGTCAGTGTGCCGAGAGGCAGCGTAGTATCCTCATGGATGTATGGGATGCACTCAAACCCGGCGGTATCCTCATCTACTCCACTTGTACCTTCAACGAAGAGGAGAACGAGAAGAACGCTGAATGGATTGCGGACAGTCTCGGAGCCGAAGTGCTGCCGTTGGACTATGATCCGAACTGGGGTATTACGGAAGGCAGCTTGGGATACCATTTCTACCCGCACAAGACCAAAGGCGAAGGCTTCTATATATGCGTCCTGCGCAAGAACGACGAGCCCCTTCAGCAGGTGAAGATCAAGCCCCTGAAGAAAGAGCCGAACATGCCGCATCCGGAGTATATGCCGGTGATGCGCAGTTGGTTGCAGAATCCGGATAACTGGGCCATCCGTTACTCCGACCGGTTTGCTACGGCGTATCCCCTCAAATACAAAGAGATCGTCGATTTCCTTTCCACACAACTGACCTGTATCTCAACGGGCTTCGGTTTGGGCGAAGAGCGCGGTAAAGGTATCGCTCCGCAGCATAGCTTAAGTATGCTGAAAGACCTCCGTAAGGAGGCCTTCCCTAACGTGCCGCTGAATCGCGAGCAGGCACTTTCTTATCTCCGTACCGAGGCGTTGGCGTTGGGCGGTGTACCGCTTGGTTTGGTACTCTTGACCTACGAAGGCGTGCCTATCGGTTTTGCCAAGAACGTGGGTAACCGCCTCAACAACCTCTACCCCAACGAATGGAGAATCCGCAAACTATAAAGCGCTAAGCGTTTGGCAAAGCCACTGGTAGCAGCGCTCCGTCGAAGAGATGGAGAGCCTCTCTTGTGGGCTGTGTACGCCGTACATCTGCGGACCTACCGACACCATATCCAAGTACGGGTATTTCTCCAAGAACAGACCGCACTCCAGACCGGCATGGATAGCCAACACTTTCGGCTCGGTCTTGAACAGATCCACGTATGCTTTTTTCACCACCTTCAACAGCGCCGAATGAGGATTCGGATTCCAACCCGGGTAGCCGTCTCCGTGCGTCACTTCGTCGCAAGCCATGGAGAGAGCCTGCTCAACGACCCATTTGAGGTGATGCTTCGAGGTCTCTTTGGACGAACGCTGCGAGGTATTGATCTCAATATAGCCCTCTTTCTTAGCCCCTTCGAGGCACGATTGTTTCATCTTGATAGAAGCGAGGTTCGTCGATGTCTCCACGAGTCCCGGCATCTCGCTGCTCATTGCGATCATGCCGTGCGGACATTCGCAGAGCGCCATGATGAGCCGGCATGCTTTCTCGGCAGGGATAAACGTCTTAGGCATATCGGTGGTCTCTAACTCCAGACGCATCTCTTTCTCTACTTCTCCAAACACATTCTCCATCTGCGCCACGTAACGGTTCCATTCCACACGGATCTGCTCTTTGTAGGCAAACGGAATGACGAGAACCGCTTCCGCCTCACGAGCGAGAGCGTTGCGGAGGTTACCGCCTTGGATAGAGGCTAACCGGATCTCCGTCTGCGGCCAGATACGCGCCAAGAACCAAACGAGCAGTTGGTTTGCATTCGCGCGACCTTTGTTAATATCATCGCCCGAGTGACCGCCCATGAGTCCGCTTACGGATAAGCGGATAGCTAAGCTTTCGTCTTTCGTCTCTAAGCTTTCGGCTTTATAGTGCATCTTCGCGAGGGTGTCGATACCTCCGGCGCAGCCGATGAAGATCTGTCCGTCGTCCTCAGAGTCGATGTTAATGAGTCGTTTGGAACGAAGCATACCGTCTTGGAGCTTCATCGCGCCGGTCAGACCGGTCTCTTCGTCCACGGTGAAGAGGCACTCGATAGCAGGGTGCTGCAGCTCGGGATCGGTGATGATCGCCAAAGCCATGGAGATACCGATACCGTCATCGGCACCGAGGGTCGTTCCCTTCGCTTTTAACCAATCTCCGTCTATATAGGTCTCAATGGGGTCTTTGAGAAAATCGTGCTCTACGTTACCGTCTTTCTCGGCTACCATGTCCATGTGGGCTTGCAGGATGACGCCTTCGTGGTCTTCGTAACCCGGGGTAGCAGGTACGCGCATGATGACGTTCATCGCCTCATCGGCTACGCACTCGATACCGTGCTCCGCTGCAAAAGACTGCAACCATTGACTGATCTGCTCCTCGTGTTTAGAGGGGCGCGGCACCTTGCAGATCTCTGCAAAGATGTCAAATACTCTCTTCGTTTTCATATTTCAATTGTTTGAGTTGTCGATTAAAACGTATATGATAGAGGATTGCGGGTATCGCCAAAGCGACGATGAACGCTAACCACATTCCTTCGGCTCCGAGTCCTACGGGGAACGCGAGGGTCAGTCCCAAAGGCAGGCCGATCGCTATATACGAGAACAGGGCAATACGCATCGGAGCGCGGACATCCTGAATACCTCTCAGCATCGCAGCACCGATACACTGCAAGCCGTCTGCGTATTGGAACAGTCCGCCTATGAGCAGCAGCGTCGAAGCCGTCGGGATCACCTCCGGATCCTCCGTGAACAAGTACGGCAGGCTGTGCCGCCCCAAGATCATGACCGCTGCGCCGATCGTGTTCATCAGCAGGCAGAGGTGCACGGACGCATGACTCGCCATCTTGACTGCATGCAGGTCGCCCTTACCCATCTGGTGCGAGACGCGGATCGTAGTAGCCGCACCGATACCCATAGCAAGCATGAACGTCAGATCGCACATCTGGTTCGCTATATGGTGAGCCGCTAACGCCTCTTTGTTAATCCAACCTATGATGACGAACGAAGCCGTGAACAGAAAAGCCTCCGCAAACGACTGCATGCCGATCGGTACGCCGATGGTCAGCAGATGCTCCACCTCACGACGGGTGATAAGCCTTCGCTTCATACCTGTCAGGTACCTTCTCCATTCCGCCTTGCAGCCCATCGCTATGAAGAAACAGACGGGCATCAGACATCGCGAGATCAGCGTAGCCAAACCTGCCCCCTCTGCACCCATCGGCTCAAAGCCCCAATGACCGAAGATGAACACCCAGTTAAGACCTATATTGAGCAGGTTGCAGCCGATCGTGATCATCATCGCCACAAAGGTGTTTCCGAGCCCTTCGAGGAACTGCCGCGAGAAGCAGAAAAGCAGGAAGGGCACGATCGATATAACTATCAATATATAGTACGTACGCGCGCAGGAGACGACTTCGGGTTCCTGACCGAAAGCGTCCAAGTACGGGATACAAGGGGCCAACAGTGCCAGCGAAGCGACACAGAGCAGCGCCGTATAGACGAGTCCGTTCACCAGATACGAGGTGATCTGCTCGTGCTTATGGGCAATCTCCTCCTCGGTATTGACCGGCAGCGGGCAGTCCTTCGTCCTTTCACCTTCCTCCTTCGTCCTCTCCATGATTTTCTCCAATCTGCCGTGAACATGCCCGACTAAAGGCGTGATACCCATCACCGCGCCCATCGCGAACACCATCACGGTAAAAAAGATCGCATTCGAGAAACTGACCGCAGCAAGATCGGCAGTGCCGTAATGACCGACCATGACCGAATCGAAGAACGCCACCATGGCAGCTCCTAACTGGGTCAGCATCACCGGAAACGCCACCTTCAGGTTGCGTTTGTAATACGGCAGATATGCGGAGAAAGTATTCATTCAATCACTCATTATTCGGCTGAGCAAGGAAATCACGGGGCGTGATGCCTGTTTCGCGCAGGAAAGCGCGGTGTAAAGCTTGTCGGGACGAGAAACCGCACTTGTTGGCGATGTCCTGCATCTTGAGATCCGGCTTCGTCGTCATCAGCCGCTTCGCCTCCTCCACGCGCAAGGTGTTCACCCACTGATAGAAACTACATCCGTAGGCATTATTGATCAGCTGACTCAGATAGGTTCTGTTCATCGGTAAGACCTGACGCAGATCCATCAACTGAAACTCGGGATTAAGAAAGGGCTTCTTCCGCTTGATCCACTTATCGATCACCTCTACATGGGCTTGATCCACCTCCGTGAAGTCAGTTGTCTTATCGTCCAATTCCTTAGCATCCGGGAGCACATCCTGCCGTATCTTACTCCACGGATCCGGACGGAAAAGGACGCGCTCTGTCGTATAGGAAAGGATAAAAAGGAGAATCCATTGCTGGGTGAAGATGCGATTCGGCACGAAACAAAAGACGATGAAATAGAACGAAGCACCGACGATAAAAAGCATCGTCAAATACCTCACTATCCATTGTACATCTATATCGTCCATCGTGGAGAAGTTATCCTCGCACCACTGACGGTACTTGCGCACATGGCGGCAGAGCAACAGAAATATCACAGCCGGATAGATCATGATCAGCTTCAACAGATCCGCTTCCACGAAATAATCCACCACACCGAGCACGATCATCGGAAGGAGCAGCAACACCGATCGCCACCAGTTCAACCACCCGGGTCGCAAGACTTGAGTAGGATAGATATAAAGCAGAAAAGCCAAGATATTTCCTACCGTCACCGAGGCATTAAAAAACGGATCGTCGGGAGTGCCGCCTACAGCCTTGATGCCCAAGATATATCTCAAATACAATAACACGAACTGGATACATCCCCACACCAACAGCACGATGGCCCATGAGCGGCGTATGGTGTTATCCTCCTGATGGCGGAACAAAAGAAAAGCACCGAAGAAACAAACAGCTAACGTGCCAATATATTCAAGCGGATTGATGATGGCATCCATCAGTTGCTCGGAGAACAATGTTCCCACAAAAAAACTCAGCACCATCATCAGCAATAACACCGCTCCAAAAACGAATTCAGATCTGTAGTCATACCACAAATCCCGAATCGAACGGGTATTAAAAAGATTGAATTTCATTCTAAACTGCCAATTTTTCCACAAATCAGCTGCAAAGGTACAATTTTTTTTGCATATATGCAAGAAAAAAGAAATAAAAATGGCTCTTTTATTTGCGTATGTGCAAAATTTGTAGTACCTTTGCAGCGCAAAATGAAAAATATGACGACTTTATCACATAGCGAAAAGGAAAGTATTATGAAGGATATGAAATCCTTCGACGAGCCCATGCCTGCTGTAGGGATATTTTGGTATGATCCGGAAGAGCACGATTTTTTCGGTGTGTACAAGAAGGAACTAACGCCCAAAATGGTTGAAGATGCAGCAGAAAAAGGCTTGCCATTTATTAACTACCAAACCTTACATCGACAGGTATGGCAGAAACAATATTTCCGTGCGTTGGCAAAGCATGAACCGACTAAATTCAGCGGTGATTATACACAAGTGCCTCGTGGTCGAGTGGCTTGGAATATTGATAAGTTTATTGTTTTGGTCGGTCAATGGGCAAAGGACAAGGAGGAGGAATTGACCGAATTGATAGAGAAATATTTTGCTCTGCCGTATTTTGAATTCCGGTATGATGAAGAAATGCAATGAACTGCATTTCGAGTGAAGTACCCGAGTAGTCCCCACTACGAGGAAAAAGTACGAACATAGAATAAAAAGGGACTTAGGTCACGGCTGGTCCGGAGATTTATAACCATCGACTAACGACTAACGACCCTCATTCTTCCGTCCACGGCAGCGCGGATGGTGTCTTGCTCAAGGACTGCCTCTATGTACAGATCCCTAATCAGCAGATCGCTATCCCATCGCTCCACATAGCGTGTCAGGGCATCCATGTGGTCTGTTCCTCCTGCCAAATAATCGCTGGTAGCTACGGTGTATAACGCTTCGTTTTTCAGCGGCTTACCGTCCACCGTGACCTTTACCTTTGTACTTTGTACATTGTCCATCGTACATTCTTCTACTCTCATTCCCGCTACGCCTTGACCGCCGTACTGCGCGAAGGACTCGCAAAGCGACATCACATCTTCGCCTTTGAGCGTCAGTACCACCAAACGGTTATCGAACGGCATCAACTCAAACACGTTTCCAATGGTGATAGGACCGGCAGGCCAGCTGCAACGCATCCCGCCCATATTCACGATGGCTATATCTACCCGTCCGTCGTACGCACGTTTGGCAGCCTCCCATAAGGCATCCGTTGCCCAGTTCAGCATCGGGCACTCCGGACCGTTCACCCACAGCTCCTCCGGCGCATAACCGATCTGCACGTTCATCTCACGCTCCATATCGGCTTTGATGGGAGCCAACTGCTCCAAATACGATTGATCCTGCAGACCGTCGCAAGAAGTATCCACCTTGATCGCTTCCGTCGTACAGTCCGTCACTTGTATCTGTTTATGCCCGCACGAGCACAACACGATGAATAAGAAAAATAAGAAAAAACTCTTTCGCATGGTATAATCATTTTGTCCGGGTGCAAAGGTACTGCTTTTTTTGCATATATGCAAGAAAAAAGCGAAAAAATAAAAATTTTTTGTCCATGCAAGGGCTGTCGATAGTCGTTAGTCCAACAGCTTTTAGAAAATACCTTTTCCGGTGATGTGAGCGCCATCGGGGGTGATGTCCATACGGATGGTGGAGTGAAGACGGAGAGGTAAGTTTTGCTCCACGTGACCTACGGGAGCATTGAAAAGAACGGGGTAGTCGTATTCTGCGACTACCTCTTTTATAGTCTCATAGACGGTACAACCCATCGAAGGATCGTCCTCACAATCGGTGAACTGCCCTACTATCAGTCCGCTGAGGTGCGCGAGGACACCGCTCATCTTGAGGTTACGGATCATGCGGTCGATATGGTAATGCCGCTCACATATATCTTCAATAAGGAGAATCGGGAACTGCTTGCGAAAGAGCTGGTCACGCAGTCCGTAACGCGTGCCTTGCAAGCCGTACAAGACGGAGAGGTTTCCGCCCACGATAGGTGCGCACGCCGTACCGTAATGGTTCAGCGGGTGCGCAGGCCAGAAATAATCCATGCGCTCATCCGCCAAGAGGCTGCGCAGCGCGCGTATGGGCTCGCTGTCTTCGGGCAGCGTAGCGATATGTTTGCACATGATACCATGTATAGAGAACTGGTCGCTGTAAGCCGATGCCTGATGAAGGGCGGTGATGTCGCTGAAGCCGATGATCGGTTTATGAATAGGCGGCACTTGGTCGATGATGCGTTGTAGCCCGTAGCCGCCACGGGAACAAAGGATGAAGTCCACGGAAGGATCCCGCAGTGCCTCGATGAGATCCGCCAAACGATCCTGATCCGTACCCGCAAACCGTCCCCATTGGTCGCGTGCATGCTTTCCTTCACTCACCTCATATCCCCAAGAGCGAAGACGCGTTGCCGCGCCTTCGATATACAGGGGATCTATGACACCCGAGGGAGATATGAGACGAATGTGATACAATGTACGAAGTAAAGATGTAAGATGTACGATTTACATCTGCGGGGCACCTTCGCGCAGGACGCGAGCGATGATGTCCACTGCTTCGTCAATGACGGGCTCGGTATGCGTAGCCATAAGGGTGGTACGAAGCAGACATTCGCCTTCGACACATGCCGGCGCGATAACCGGATTGACATACACGCCTTCCTCGAACATCTTCTTACCGAAATAAAGGGTGTCGAGCGTCTTATAGGTGAAGATAGGCACGATAGGCGTCGGAGCCTCGATGATCTTCACGCCGTTGGCGAGCAGTTGTTTCTGGAAATAGCGGGCGATATTCATCAGTCGCTCGGGTCGCTGGGGATCCAAGATCAACTGATGGAGTGCTTCGAGCGCAGTAGCTGCCGAGCAGGGAGTGATCGAGGCGGAGAAGATGAAGGGACGGCTCACATGACGCAACCAATCGGCTACGCGGTGAGAGGTCAGCATACATCCACCGATGGACGCCAAGGACTTGGAGAAAGTGAGCATAGTGATGTCCACCTTGTCGGTCAAGCCGAAATGCGCAGCGGTACCTCTACCTCCGGGGCCAAGGACACCAAATCCATGCGCATCGTCCACCATCACGCGTGCTCCGTATTTCTCGGCTAACGCGCATATCTCAGGCAGTTTGCAGATGTCTCCGCGCATGGAGAAGACACCATCGGTGATGATGAGCTTACCTGCCTCCTCGGGAATGGACTTGAGCTGACGCTCCAGATCCGTCATATCCGAGTGACGGTAACGCAGTACCTTGGCGTAACTCAGACGGCAAGCATCGTAGATAGAGGCGTGGTTCTCGCGGTCATTGAGGATATAATCATCCTTGCCGCAGATCGCGGAGATGATAGCGAGGTTCGTTTGGAAACCGGTAGAGACGGTCATCGCCTCCTCGTAACCCGTGAACGCTGCTATCTCGCGCTCCAACTGAAGGTGCAGATCGAGGGTGCCGTTCAGGAAACGGCTACCGCTCACACCTGTACCGTATTTATCCAACGCCGCATGTCCGGCTGCAATAACTGCCTCGTTCTCCGTGAGGCCGAGGTAGTTATTGGAACCCAACATGATCACACGGTGGTTCTCCATCTGCACGACAGGTGCTTGACGGCTCTCCAACTCGTGGAAATACGGGTAGATACCCAATTTGCGGACCTGTTTGAGGGTCTCAAAATGGTCACATTTATCAAATAAATCCATTGATTGATAGTTTAGAGTGTAGAGTTTAGAGTTTAGAGAAGTTTCTCTCAACTCTCAACTTTCAACATTCAACTTATTAAAGAACGTTGAGGTCTTTTAAGATCGCGGTGGTTTTGCGGACAGCAGCCTCGGACTCGTGCAGTTTAGCGCGCTCCTCTTCGCTGATGTTCAACTCCAGAATCTTCTCAATACCGTTCTTACCGATGATACAAGGTACACCGATGGTGATGTCCTTCATGCCGTACTCACCTTCGAGGGCAGCGGAGCAAGGGATCATCTTCTTCTGGTCCTTGATGATAGCCTCAGCAACGGAAGCCGCCGCAGCACCCGGAGCCATCCAAGCAGAGGTACCGAGCAGACCGGTCAGGGTAGCACCGCCTACCATCGTGCTCTTAACGACATTCTCCAACTCCTCTTTCGACAGGAACTCGGATACATTGATACCTTTGTAGGTAGTGTAGCTGGTCAGAGGGATCATCGTGGTATCACCGTGACCACCGATAACGAAACCGTCCACATCGTTAGCGTTGCACTTGAGGGCTTGGCTGAGGAAGTATTTGAGACGTGCGCTATCGAGAGCACCGCCCATACCGATGACGCGGTTACGCGGCAGTTTGAGTGCATGGAGGGTCAGATAAGCCATCGTATCCATCGGGTTGGAAACAACAACGAGGATCGCATTCGGGCTGTACTTCAGCACTTGGTCGCAAACCGATTTCACGATACCTGCGTTCACACCGATGAGCTCCTCACGGGTCATACCCGGTTTACGGGGCAGACCGGAAGTGATGATCACTACATCCGAGCCGGCAGTCTTGCTGTAATCATTAGTTACACCCTCAACTACGGTATCAAAGCCCATGAGCTGAGCCGTTTGCATGATGTCCATGGCTTTACCCTCAGCAAAGCCCTCTTTGATATCAATCAGACATACTTCATTGGCTACTTCGTTAACAGCCAATACATTTGCGCAGGTTGCACCAACGTTTCCTGCGCCTACAACAGTTACTTTAGACATAATTTTGTATTTTTAAATTTATAATAATCAAACTTTATTTTTTACAAATATTGTAAAAGCGTGCAAAATTACTGCTTTTTTTTTATATATGCAAATAAATTTTTCAATTTTTGCCAAAATCAAGCAATCTTGCGCGTTTAACGGTCTTTCTCGACATAGGTAAAGGTCGTTTTACCGATAGTGAACGACCTGCCGTGAACGAGTCGGATTCTCAGATTCGGTTTCAAGGGCAGTTTCCTCATGAAGACTCCAGTATGCTTCGGGATGAGGTAAGGCACCTTACGACGGAGGCGGATCTCCGCCTGTACAGGGGCTATGTCGGACTGCAGATCCCACGAGAGTTGGAGCGAGCAATCGACGGATTTACCGATGGTGACGGGTTTGTCCGGCGCTGCGCGCAGCCATTTATAGAGCGCTACATCCATGGTCTTCACCGCTCCTTCAACCTTGAGGAAATAGCGTTCGGAACGAGGTGTAGCGGAAGCCACACTAATCGTCATACTCAGGTAATAGAAGAGGAAACTGAAGAGCAGGAGAACCCGGAAATCCAATTCGCACAAAGTATAGAAGAGATTCCATACAAGCATAGAGAGGAGTCCGATGACCACACTGATGACCACTACACGAGTGCTATACACAACGCGGGTATATTTCGTAGTAGCGATCACGATCACGAAGCTTGATATGATCCAAGGTATCGCATCCAAGAACGAACGGAAGACGGTAATCTTCAAGACGGAGATGAAAAGTCCCATCAGCAGGAAGGACAGATAACTGATTGCGGATGCGATCAGGGTACGAAGCAGCACATTCCCCCACGCTCTCAAGCTACGCGGGCCGACCGCCAAGATAGAGAGAACGAAGGCAAGGAAGAAACTCATCACCAAGCCCAAGAAAGGCACCTGACCCATATTCTGAATCAACCAAGCCGGTAAGATTCGCCGTCCTACCTCAAACTGCACATAGAGCGTCAGTCCGAGCCAAGAAACGATAGAGGCTCCTATCGCCATGATAATCCACCGCATATAGAAGGAGGCGTTCTGAGAGTCAAAGAGGTTGTAATGGTTGAAATAATGCGATCCATGTTTGCAGCGGTCGCTGTACTCGGGACAATGATAGCCGTTTTCCTCCCAGCACTCTTCGTGCATCGTATGCTCACATTTGGCAACGATCTTATCCCCGGGTTTGAAAGGCGCCTTGCACAGATAGCAGGTATCTCCCACGGAATGATTATGAACGCTCATGTTCGGTCCCGTATAAACGAGGAGATATTTCCGACGGAAGATAATATAGCGGATGACCGGAATGACTATCTGCATCATGAAATAGACGAAGAGCAGGATAAAAAGTCCGAGCAGTACACCTTGGGCGATGACATAAGCAACGTTATGCCCGTTGACGATGATCGGTTTGAAGATATTTCCGAGCGAGACGGTGGTCGTGAACGAAGCCACTAACTTGTCCGTCTTCCGGTCATAGATATTAAGCGTGAGTTGCTTGTGGTCCCCTCGATACACCTTATAATCCGGGTTGATAAACGTGAAGCGGTTATCGGGAAAATCGAATTGGAAAATATCATAAATCTTCCGCTTCAGATCAATCCAGTTGTAATCAACGATATACTCTCCTCCGTTGAGATTGCAGAATATATAGGGCACGCTGAGAGAAGCGCCCTCTTCCTCTGCCATCTGGTTATCCATGTTGATATAATAAGCGACGAAGGTAGAGTCTTTCGCCGGACGTCTGACGAGTTTCTCCTTATAGGCATAATGATCGGGGTCGAAAGGCGTGTCGGAGTTGTCGTCATAGGTACGCTCCGCTGCAAAAGTGAGCATGACGCACCGTTTGGCATCTTTCCAAACGCCCTCTCTATTGACTATTTTCTCGCGACACTCCTGCATCGCGCGATAGAGATAGATATAGGGCTGATCCACACGCTTGAAATAGGTCTCCACGATATAGTCGGTAGCAGGATAAGGTTTGGAGATCTTATCGCCGTCCATGAAAACGATAAAGAGATTGTTCGTATCAAAGACCGTCTTTATCTCGCGTAAGTAATGCTGTACCTTCTCGAGTTGTTCCTGTGGCAATGTTCTGTCCACCAGCACGAGCATACGCAGATCGTAATGCTGCACCTCCTCGCTCTCCACATTCTTCATCTGCACTAATCGCGGTGTGGCTCTCACTGTTCTTCGGAATCCCTCGATGAGTTCCACGACCTCGGTGCGCACCATGGTCGTGTCGGAGATGGAGAACCCGGGACCACCATCGGTAAGGCGGGTAGAGACGGTGAAGGTCTTGTAGTCGGGCGAGAAAGTGACATCAGTCACTTCCATATCGGATTTAGGGGCTCCGATATACGAGTCCAGCATTTCCAGATCTCCTAAGTCCGCGGTGTCCATATATTTCTTGATGAGATCCTCGCAGGACGACAGGATCATCGCGATGCACGCGAGACCAAAGTATTTGAGTTTTGACATATGTGATGAGATAGTTATCATATGGTGGGATAATCGTTTTGTTGCTTTCTAAGCATTTCGGCTTGTTTCTTAAGGGCTTCTTTTTTTTGTTTGGCAGCCTGCCATTTGGTAGTCAGATTATTAAACAGCATAAAGATGACTGCAAAGCAGGCAAAGCCTATCAGGTAATCTTTAAACCGCTGCATCAGGGGCATATATTGCATTTGTTGTATTTTCTCGGATCGCGATTTGATGGTAAAGAAACTCTCACTGAGAAGCTCGGCTCTTTCCTTGAGTTGCGGGACAGAGGAAGCAGCTGCTTTGGCTTTGTCGTACGCCTCCTGAATAGGGGTGAAATGCGCTTGTTCTTTCGCCTTGAGTTTCTCCAATTGGGGCGTCAGTTTCTGGATGAAAGACAGCCGGAAGGCCTGTTTGTAAATCCGGTTGTACATACTATCTTGGGTCAAGACGATCTGCTCGGCAGCGAGGAAATCGCGGATTGCCTGACATTTCGTTTGCTGCGCAGTAATGGTGTCGGAGAGCGACTGCTTGAGCAGTTGTGCTTTCGCCATGAGCTCCATGAGGGTATCGTTCTCCGAGATGAAACCGAGATAGGAGGCGTTGAAGGCATCCCATTTGACATTGAGAGACTGCATCCGATGGTTGAGTCTCTGGGCTTTGGCTTCGAGCGTCCGAACGGAATAGGCGGTCTTCAGATCCTTGTCGGTGATGGTCGTTTGTTTTTTCGTATCCTCCGCTAACAGGTCTAACTCCGCCGTCAGTTTGTCGAGTTGAGCGCGCATCTCAGTCTGGAACTGCAATGAATATTGCTGTTCTTCATTCGCTTCCTCCGCTGCCAAAGGGATGGATAAGCAGAGGAGAAGGAGGAGTATGTATCTCTTTATCAGCGACATGTGCGGTCAAAATACTGTTCTGCCTTTTTGAACACTGCAACGGCGTCTTTCTCTTCTTGGGTACGTGCCCCGTTCTGTAAGATCATATTCTTCGTATCGGAGATAATATCACGGCATTGCTCCGCGAGATCCGAACGCTCGAAATAATCCTTGGTAGAGAGCCAACGTGTGACATTATTATCAATCGTACGCGAGTTAGCGAGGATGATTTTGATGTTCAGGGAGCGCTCGTCAGCCGGTAGTTGAAGGGTGACGGAAAGCGCTTTGATGGAATCGATATACTGGTTATACTGCGTATGCGCATCTTGCAGATCCGCACAAGCACTGCTGTCCTCGCTGACCGGGAACTGGATCTGGAGAGCATCCTGCAGCTGATGGAAGAGTTTCTCTCCTTCTTCGCTATTGACCACTCCATCGGTATAGATAGATTTGAATGCATCATAGCTACGGACGACAGCATCCCGTGCATTCTGCGCCGCTACGATCTGCGGATCGAGTCCGAAACAGGGGTTGCGTTGGAGCGTGATGCGGTATTCGGTATTGACATCCATACCATACGAGATGGCATAATAACGGGCCGTTCCTTTCTGCTTCACCTCGTCGATAAAGAGGATGTCTCGCAAACGAAGCGAGAAGAGCTCGGCGGTGTCGGAGACCGCAAAAGTCCGGGTGAGGGAGTCATTGATGATCTGCCTCGTAGCACCCTGCGGTTTCAGGCCCTCGGTCTCTGTCCAAGGATGAAAGGTATATTTCTTACGATGGGGCTTCGGCAGCGCCTTGTAGAAATAGGGGATTCGATGGAACTGATCGGCGGTGTTTCCGGTCATATTATACGACAGCTTCTCGGTGCAGAGACGTTTGTTCTTAAACGCCTTGCGGTAACTGATCTCCTCCCAGAAGACAAACAGCTTACGCTCCGACTTCATGGTGACGGAGACGGTGTTCGCCGTTTCGTCGAACTGCAGGGAAGCGGTCACTTTGACTCCGTCCCCTTTCGGCTGCGGGATTGTCAGTTCCTCGCTAAAAGGAGTCTTGTCGCTCAGCGTCACCGGTTTGGTGGTCTGCGCAACCATCGTCAGCGTCGTCAGACACAGGAATACGAAAAATATTTTATATTTTAGATTTGACATTTGATATTTGATATTTGATATTTGACATTTTACATTTCTCAAATCCAACCTTGTGGTTCGGCTTGCCGGATGACCCATGAGGCAACCTGTAAGTCCTCGGGATAGGGCGGTTCCGAGAGGGCGTGGTATCGCTCATAGGTGAGGTACGTAGCTACACGTTTGATGCCCCAGACGAGGTCGGTAAACGTATCCGTCCTATTGAGACATACGCGCCCTGCCATCGATCCGAAGAAGCGTATATTCGGGTGCCACGGATGCGGCAGAGGGTTGCCCTCTTCATCTTCGGTCAGGAACCGGTACACCGGTGCTCCATCAACGCAGGGGAACGCATCCGGCAGCTCGATGATCATCCGAAAATGATCGGCATACAGGGGCTTGTTCTCTACCCCTTTCTGTCCGAGTCTCTCTACGTCCGTCACGCTGCATATACTGCGGATCTGATAGTCCACGAGATAACTTACCGGCAGCCCTTCGGCATTCGTCCGTTTGACCCTCCAGCGGATGTCGGAACGGGCGGACAAGCCCTCTGCTATCTTTTCCCATTCGTAGAGCAAACGTCGGTTGCGTCCACTGAGCGGTTTATCCCGGAAACGGGTCGGGGATAAGGAACACGGTGTCTCCATTTTGTATGTTATAATCCGCCAAAGTCTGGTCGGTTTTACCAATTCGCGGTCTCAATACACGGATCTCGTGTACCTCCGGATCTTCCTTGCCGAAGAAATAGTCCAGCGGCGCACCGGTAGCATCGATGGACGGGTAGTCAAAGATGAGTTTACCGTCCTGACCGATTGCGTGACGCAGATTCGTCATGAGGGTCGATAGGGGTGCCTCGGGGTTGACCACCTTGAATCGAACCGTTTTGTTCTTATAGACGATGTCTAACAAGAAATCTTTTTCTTCCATATGCGTTATATTTGTTCTTCCTTAATATGAATAGCTACGTAAATAGGATAAATCTGTGAGCTGCGCACCTCCATCATGGTCTGCAGCAACATTTCCGCCTGAGGTATCCTGTCCTCAAAACTGCGGCGAATAAAACTATTGTCCTGCAGGTAGATACTGACTCGGATGCAATACCCGCTCTCCTGCTGATCTACCCGTTGATGGCTCTTGACCTCTATCCCATTGACCAGATCAGGACCGATGGAATAGATATTCATGAGCTGCGTGTAGCAGAACAGTTTGATGTCCGCAGGGGTCACTATCCTATCACCGGTAACGAGGAAATAGCGCAGGAGAGC
Organism: Paludibacteraceae bacterium; assembly: GCA_017542915.1. The sequence continues at coordinate 18,264 of JAFXWI010000061.1, read as the reverse complement.
CTGTGAGTTCTCGGCATTGGTGGTCTCGTCCACACCAAATACGGGGTTGGCAATCTGCGTCACCGAGGACGATTTGATTCCTGCCGGTGCGGTGAACGTACTCTCCTGATTGAGAGCGTCGTTGATAGCAGCACCGGAGGTTGTCAGATAGTTAATATCCAGACTGACCGCATGATTTGCCAACGCACTACGCTCCAACATCAGATATACTCCCGAATAGAGGGAATAGGTATCGCTGCTCACGGATTTGGCGAGTTGCGACAAGCCTTCGTGAATACGATTGAGGGTATTCTTGACGTTGACATCATCGATGCTGAGGAAGGCGTAGTAGTCGCTGTCGAGTTTCGCGGAGAGGCAGTTCACCAAACGGCGCAGGGCACCTTTGTTAAACCGGTCTGCTGCCACACGCCGTACGGTGACGGGTGTCTTGCCGAAGAGCTGCTCGGAGGCAGGGGGCAGGAGGTACATCAGTTGGTCTCCGGACACACGTACCAAGGGTTTCGTAGCGGTCAGCGTAGCGGTAGAGAGCCGCGCGTTAACCAGCAGCACTGCATTGAGCACGATATTACTCTTGTTAAAAGCGTAGTCAGAGGGAATACCCGTAAAATCAAAGGTCAGCTCTACCCTGTCGGACTCCACGGGCAAGAGATGCGCCGTACCGTTACGACCGATGCTGAACAGCGCTACGTTCTGCCGCGCATAAAGCTCCAGAGGTATCAGCGAAGCCTGAAACATCTGGGCATGATTATATAACATTGACGAGAGCGAGAAACAGGTCTGCAGCGGCATGTTGGCATAATGCCAAGGTTTGACGAGGGGCAGCAGCTGATGTCCGTTCACCGTGATCTTGACATCCTTAAACCGCGCGTCGCGGATAGCGAACGTGATACCGGAGAGGTCAGAGACGGGGTTTTGGAAGGACAGCACCACTTTCCATCGGCGTCCGTCCAGACGGGTTACCGAACTGATGTCGGCGTTGACCAGCCGCGAACGGAGCAACGGCATGAAGGGATAACCGCCTTCCTGCATCGCAAACGTACCGGTCTCGTCCAGCATCAACTCAGGTACATCGCTCTGCAGCTCCATCCCTACGATCGTAGTAGCCGGAATAGCATGACCCGCCTCGTACGGCATCATCATACGCGCAAACTCTTCGAGTACATCCTGACGCAGACGCTCGATCTCACCGTCCATCTCGTTGGCGCGGTACGCTAACGCAGTCATCAGAAGCGAGAAGACAGGGTCTTTCGCTAATCCTTCCAATTGGTCAATATGATCGCCTTTCTGCCAGATAGAAAGGGTCTCGTTGAGCAGATCAGTAGCTCGTTGACGGGTACTATAAATATCCTCTTTCATGAATTAATTCCAGATTTTGAGGGTCGTTTCGTATGTATATTTCTCTTTCGTTTCGGCAATGATGCCGGTGATAGTCACATATATCTTCCGTTCGTTACGCACATAGGACATCGTCGCGTTGACATCTTCCAGACGCTGTTCATAACGCTCCACTGCCGCTTTGAGTTCCGCTGCGAAGGTATTGAGATTTCGTGAGTTACCGGAGATCTTCTTGGTATAAAGGCTCGCATCATTGGTAGCATCATCGGGTGCCGAGTTATAGACCACACCCTGCTGCTCATTAAATATCTCAAACCGCACGTTATTGAACACAAAACCGAATCGCTTGTCGATGCAGGTCTCTCCACAAACCGTAGAGAGGAGCAGTGCCAAGAACGAGTCGATGGACTCCTTGATGGTGGTAGCCTGCTGCAAGCCGGTCTTCGTCACATATAATGGTGCAATCAATCCGATCATAATCCGTTAAATAGATGGTATAAACTTGATCTCTTCGGGATCAGGCACATGGAGGGCATTATAGAGACGCTCGTACAGGTCGTTGTAGAGTTTGTCGTACATCCGCTCGTACAGGTTGTCGGAGATGAGTTTCTCCAGCTCGGGTTTGAGGGTCTCGTTCATATACGCCGTGAGGGTCTCGGTGAGCGTCTTGCTGATCTCCTCGCGCAGTTCGTCCTTGATCTGGAGCAGCAGTTTCTCGTACAACTCGGGGTTCAGCCGGTCGTACAACTCCTGTTTAGCCTGCGCAAGCAGCGCCTCATAATCGATCGTATCATCCTCCAAGACGAGTCCGTCCAGCACGGTGTTAGCGCCGGTGAGATAGGTCAGTAACCAATCCAGCCATTGGGCAATATCCACCTGATCGGGACGTAAGATCTCAGCAGGCAGCTCGGCATAAGGCGCCATGATGAAATAATCGACCGCTTGGGCTATTTCGTGCAGCATACGGACATACTCGGACACACGTCCCTGCAGGTCGCAACTCTTCATGAGGAAGAAATAGCGCATCAAGGAGCGTTTACCGTCTCCTTCTCTGAGATGCGCATGCTCGGAGAGGGTGCGCAGCAGATCCGTCAGCCGCTGATGATAGCTTTCGTAGGCACTATTGGCGGACAAGAGCAGACAAGGGGGGATATAACTGCTATCCACCGATATATCGCCGTTATTGACGGTAAACCTCGTGATCGGCATCACATCCACCTCCTTCAGCTCCTCGCTCGACATGATCGCATAGCTGTACTGCGGACGGATATAAGGCACTCCTTCTTTCTCGAACGGCGTCTGGCCATCTCCGAAACCGACGGTGAGATAATAGGTCGTACCGTAGAGCAGCGGAACAGCGATGCTGACGGGTTCGTCCACTTGTATGATTCGTCCGGAAGGAAGAATAGCAGTCATCTGCAGACGGTCTATCTCATACTTATTGGTGTAGAACACCCCTTCGGCAGAGAAAGGCAGTCCGGGTAGCAAACCAATACAATGTTCACCGAGAGCAGCCCTGATGGCAGTCTGCTGCCTGAAATTCAGGTTGCTGTCCATCTCGAGGAAAGTCTGCGCTGTGAGCTGCATTCCCGGTCTCCAATTGATTCGTGCGTTAAGATCCAACATTTTATTTAGGATTTATATTTATTTCAAATGTGTGTTATAATTCAGTACAGGTTCTTCAGGCAGGTCGATGTCCTTCCATCGGATGTCGATGAAGCACTTCGCCTCCATCGGCATAAACCATTCGCATACGAACTCGTTCAAGGGACGGACGTCCTTCATCAAGCGGTTATACTCCTCTGCGGAGAGATCCGGCATGATCATCTCGTATCGCGCCATGGGCAACCAAGAACGGGTGTTATCGGTCTCGCTGTATCGTCCGATCGTCAGCTGCACCTCGCATTTAAAGAGCGAAGAGAGCAGATCGCGAACGAAATAGAGGTCTCCGCGCAGATGGCTCACGAAAGGCAGAAGTACCGCCGTCTCACGGATATAATGGTTCTGTTCCGACGCCAGATCGAATCCGAAATAGCGGGAGAGGATCTCCTGTAACCGAGTCTCTAAGAGCGAGGAGACCTCTCTCTCGAGATTGAGGCGACAACGGAAAGCGAAGGTGTCGAAGGGCTGAAACAAGTCCATCAACAGGCGTTTACGCGCCATGATTTTCTCGGAGTTCACCTTGCCTCTCTCTGCTGCCCGATAGAGCAATCCCTGCGGTAATAATTGACAGAAGCTGTCCCGCGAGAGTTGCACTACCGCTGCCTCGTCATCATACGCCAGAAGATCGCTGTTATAGTTGCGGTAGAAGGTACCTTCCGCCTGCACTATCCAGCGGTCAGACAAATCGGGATAGAGGTAGTTCACCAGCATCTCCGCGCTGATCTCCGACAGGTTAATATCTATTTGCTCCTTTAGCATGTACTATTTATTTTTCGGTTCTTAGCCGTTTAAGGCTATATAATGGTCTTTGTCCGATGTATGCACCCAAAGAACGTCTCTTGCAGGAACACCGACCTGCTCCAAGCTCATCTCCGGATAAGGGAAGGCGTCGTCCAGTTTCCGGTATTCGTGTTGGTACAGTTCGCCGAGGAGGCTGCCCCTCAAAGGCGAGTCCTGCTCTACGCGGCTTTCTACCTCCCTTCCCGGACACATCACCGGTACTTGTTCGCCCGTTCGGCGCGACTCCACATAGTCCACAAAACAGTCGTTGAGCACCACCTCCGGATGCGCCTCTCCGGTCAATCGTCGCAGCTCGTCCAGACACTGTCTCACCGTATGCTTGATCGTGAGGTCAGAGTCCGTGACAGGTTCCCATCGCTCATGGACAGGACAGTCGTCATCGTAGGCCTTGAAGTCCACCGTACGGGTGGTCAGGTGCTGTCCTTCGTAGCAAAACATCCGTCCGCATAAACTCGTCAGTTCTCCGCTCTCCAGCTGCTCGCGATGGATCAGTTTCAGGGCTTCCTGTACCTGCACCGCCCCGATGACGGAAGCGATGACGGGAGTCGTTGCAGCCCTTCCGGCGGCTTCGTTGCGACGGATGATACCCGAGCAGGGCATTCGTCGCTTGAGGTCTTTGAGTCCCTCCGGACCGAGGTTACAGGCGTAGCAGTTCTCACCCGGGATGAAGACCCGTACGGTGCCTTCCAAACCATCTATACCGCCGTCCACCCAAGGTTTTCCGGCTCGCATACAGAGACGGTTGATGCAATACCGCGCCCAGCGGTTATCGACACATCCGATGACTACATCGACCCCTCTAAACCACCCTAAACCGACCTCATAGGCTATATCTCCGAAGAGGGTCACCACCTCCGCTGAGGGGTTGATGCGCTCGATGCTTGCTTTCACCGCATCGATCTTACGGGCGTGGAGCTGAGCGTCCTCGCGCGTAAAGAGCACAGAGCGACTGAGGTTAGAGCTCTCCACGCGGTCAAAATCGACCACCACGAGATGCTGTACGCCAAAGAGAACCAAGTTCTTGAGCACCTCGTTACCGAGGGCTCCGCAGCCCACTACCATCACTCGGGCTTGCGATACGCGCTCACTCCGAAACCATGACAACCGTGTAAAGACCTCTTCGGGCATTCTCTTTTATCCGTTAGCTTGCGGCATCTTCATCGAGCTCTTCACGTCATCACCGGAAGCTGCCTGCTGTTCCTGCATCTCCATCTGCTTCTGAGCTTTCTTCTCTAACCACAGCTGATAAGCCTCTTCGATCTCTTTCTTCTTATCCTCTACAGCTTTATCCGCCCGTTTGGAGTACTGGTCGTACAGCTCGTCCATACGGTTCTTAGCCTCTTCTATCTCGTCCTTGCTGGATTTATACAGTTTCTGATCCACGCGTACCTTATATTTGGATTTCGCGGCATCCAACTGTTCCTTGGTCGCTTTGCCGAAGTTATCCACGCCGTCCAGCAGCACTTTCTTGCGGTCATCGTTCACCTCCGGCATGTGAAGACGGATGAAGTTCAGCTCTTTCTCTTGGTTCTCTATCTTCACGTTCTTCAGCTCCTGACGGAACTCGGGGTGAACATCCATGATGGCTTTGCCGATCGGTACCAACAGTTCGTCATGGAAAGGATATACATCCAGCTGATCATCCGCCATGATACCTACATTGGCAACCTCTTCGATCTTCTTCTCGGCACCTCTGAACAACACCACCACCGGTAACAGGGAGGCAGGCTCTGCTTTGACACAGAGGTTCATCAATCGGAAAACAAGCAGCACGGTATATCCGCTCAGTACGCTGTCGTACTCTTTGATTTGCAATTCGACATCCAGTTTCATATTTTTCTACGTTCGTTTATTCGGTTAGTATTGATTATTTCGCCTCCGTGGTAGGCAGGGCGTTACCGGGGAAAGTAAAGGAGATCTGTCCTCCCCAAGTACACATACATTTGCAGTTATCCAGCAGCACCGGAAAATTGCACACTTTGAGTTGTCCTCCGGGTGACCATGGTGAGGCTGTCACCGGTATACAAGGCATCGGAGTGAGCACTCCTAAAGCCGCAGCAGTAGCTGAAGCTACGGAAGGATTAGACATCGATTGACACATTCCGAAAGATGGGATATTGGTCATCGGTACAAAATCCATAATGTTAGCTATGGGCAGCGAACTACTCAGTTTCGGACGCATCGGGTCTATCACTGCGAGGGGAGCCGGTGTCATACCGAAGCTGCACTGCATCATTGCTCCTTGACATACAAACTTTCCCATGGTTATAAATCACTATTCTGACTTTTCTTTTTCTCTACTTCCTTTGGCTGACCTGCCGGACTGGATACCAGTACACCATCCGCCATATTCGGTGACTTGATGGCTTTGTTGGCAGTCAGGTTGTCAGTTACAATATCACCGCCGGTGATCTTCCCCTTGAAGGAACTCTCTGCAGATACATCCAAGGTACTTCCGGATATATTCACGGTATCGCTGGATTCAAGTTTTGCTTGTTTGGGCTTCAAATCGAGGTGTGCGCCGTCTGACCACAACGAGGTATCCTTCAGGCTACCCAGTGAGAGTTCATTGTCTCCATATACATCCACTTTCTCACTCATCATCTTCTCATTCTTATAACCGATATTAACGGTTCCCGAGAGGAGTAGCATCTCGCTGCCCTGCGCCAACTCTTTCGATTTCATTTTCTGAGGATGCTTGCGGTTGCCCTGACTATCCAACTCCAACTCGGGTTTATAGCCCTCAATATTGGTGGATTTCATCGATATTTTCTGACTGTTGACAGAGAACTTACCAACGCTCTTACCCTCATGGTCAATGGTCTTGACGCGTACTTTCTCAGCGCGCATGTTGATCTGACTGCCCTCGGTCAGTTTCTCCTCCACGAGTGAGCCGGATTCATCCGTCTGTTTCAGATCTACCGACTCCAAATCGATGATCTTCGATCGGATGGTGACATTACCCACGAGCGGGTATTGAGCAGTAGCGATGTCATTCTCTTTAAGCTCCATATTAGTCGAATCAGCGGTGGAGATGTTGACATTTCGAGACCGAATAGAAACCTTGCCTTTGGCCTCTTCCGGAGTGAGTACCTCTGCCTTCGTGTTCGGATCTTCCTGCGTCGAATGCAGCTTGATGTCGTTGGCATGAATTTCCACCCCTGCTCCTTCGTTGGTGCGCCACGTATTGTCTCCGTCTTTGGAATGCATTGTAATGCGCTCTGACTGCATATAGATGCTGCTTCCCGTGGACTGTTTGTATTTCTCTTCCTTGGAATTGACCGCATTTTCTTCGGCTGCCACGCACTGTTTCCTGCGGTTCAACTCTGCTAACTCCGACAACGACTCTGCATACTCATTCACTGCCTTTGAGAAAGAAGGTAGAAAGTTTTGCACGGTATAGCGTAATTCGTCAATCGCCAAGACATTGGACCTTACCATATCATCATCATCCGTCAAACCTTTTTGCTCACTCTGATAGATTGCATCCGAAATTTTCTCCAACAAGTCATCCACATCTATCTTTTGGCGTAATACCCTATTCTTCAAGTCGTCTATCGAAGATCCAATAGTTTCCTTTTCGGTGGATAAATCCTTCTTTTTCTCCTTGCAAGAGGGCGCAGCCACTACGGATATTCCACTCTCAGAATTAAGGTATATACCTTTGCTTGCAGCAGGCTCTCCCATAAAAGAGGCTTCGTAATCCTCATCGCTGGTCGGATCTTGGCTGTCAATCACCACGTTACGCGCTTGGTTAAAAATACGGGAGACCGGATAAACCACCGTTTCCTTACCGTCCAAACCGGTGTCCATTGCTCTTTGGGCAATCTCAGGCGCATTGATACGCACTCTTCCTCCATAGCCCACACCGTCCATCTCCAAGGCATGACCACGGATGATGACATCCCCTAATTCCTCCCTGAGGTTACCATCCTTAGTTACATTACCGATGATGATGCGCGGAGCGGATATGACGATACATTCTTCATCACGTATAAACTGTCCGCCGCGAAACTCGTCCAAGAGCTCCACCTTCATCTTCTCTATATCACGCTTGTATTGCCTGATCTCATCCAAGGACTTGTCCACATTACTGTTGAAATCGGACAGCAATTCCTTCCACTCTTCTAATATTGTTTTTTCTGCCATAAGTATGAAAATTTTTACAAGCTTCGCATTATATCTTTGGTTTGTTCGATATATCCGTCCTGATTAGGCGTACGGGTGAGGGCGCCGTTGACGATGCTGATGGTCTCTTTTCCATTCTTGTCCGACATGAGGATTTCACCATTCTTGCAATAATCCCAGATATTACGATCGCTATACCATTTACCATCCCAGACGTTATTCTGCAGAACTCGTTTTGTATTCGGGAAGAGTGCGGAGAACCATTTCTGAATCGATTCCCAAGAAGTGAGACCTGCATAAGACTCATAGTCATACGGCACCAACTGATCGATGTACTTGTTCCATGTCTCATTGTTCTTATAATCATCAGCCGTTAAGAACAACTTCGGTGATTGTATTTTCTCCACCGGATCACGATCCAATAATTTGGTCTCTTCGATCAGTTTCACCGCCAAAAAGCGGGTAAGGTATGTACAATCCTCTGCAAATGATCCCACCATCTTCTCCAGTACGGTGAACTTCTCCGTCTTATTAAGGATTGCTTGAATAAAATCCGGTAGGTCTGACTTCGCATCCTTTAACACGGATTTCATTTCCTTGGCGAAATAAGAACGTCCTTCACTGGCTTTTCCAAGAGTCTCGCCTGCTACGAATTTATCGCAAATCTTCCTCAACTCTTTAACCTGGTCTATAAATGAATTGATACTATTTAAAATATCATCATAAACCTCAAGATAATTTCCGGTATATGTGAAATTAGCTTGCTCTATCCTGTTGCCTTCAAAAGCTTTGTTAATGATCTCATCCCGAGTAGGCTCTGTTACATTGGCAAAATACGAAACGCTCGTAACTGCTTTCAAGATACCTGCTGCTTTGTTATAGTTCGTGACATAATCTTCGACCAGAGTGTTCACGCTTGTATCGATGAATGCCAAAGTATCCCTCAGTTTGATTGTTTGGGCATGGTTGCCTTCTTTGTTCTTCAGACCCGTGATGTTCAGACCCTTGTTAGGTATCTCAGCGTGCGTGCTGCCGGCATTTAAGAGCAGGAAGCGACCCGAGTGAACAGTCATCGTACCGGCTACCGGTCTGAGGAAGGTCTCAAATACCGTACGGACAAGAGATATATCGGAGATCGGAGCCACTAAACTGCCTATAATACCATCTGCCACAGTCGCAAGGGCTGCATAGCCGGCTTTTTCAGCAAGGGAACTGGCATCCCATTTATCGTCGATATTCTTACCCGAAACCAGTTTCAACTCATTACCTGCCTCGATGGTCACATTCTTTCCGGCTATCTTCACTTCTCCGTTCGGTGCAGAGATGGTGATGCCGGTATAGGCGTTCAGCATTATATCGCCAAAGGGCGACATGATCGTGATATTACGGTCGGTAGAAGAAGCACTGATACGGTACAGACCCCATGCGTCGCATAAGGTGACACCGCCGGAGACGGGATCGTTTTCGCCGAAGCGGATGTCCGTTCCTATTACCGGAAGCATACCTACGACAGTCGTCAGCGTTTTGTATCCGGGCCAGAAACTGGTCGCGAAATGCGATGCCATATCGCTATCCGTGAAGATAAGCGAGTGTCCTTTTTCGGACGAGATCCTGCGCTCACGACCTGTTTTGAGACTCCGCGTCTCTCTTGGCGTGGTGCTCGGAGCCGCGTTACGAGGAGAATAGAGCGAACCGGTGATGATCGGGTGCTCTATATTACCGTTCTCATAATCAACGACCACCTCATCGCCTACCTCCGGTTCGAAGAACATTCCTGCTCCTCCCACGGGCGGGTTATTCGGTGCGAAGGGCATCGCCATACGTACCCACGGAGAGGGTTCGTCACCCGCCTGCTGCCACGGATAGCGGATGCAGACACGTCCCAGACCCTGCGGATCGCCGTTCTTGGCTACGAAAGCACGCTGAACGCCTACCTCGCGTGCGAAAGGTACTGTAGGAGGCGGACAGTACAGCGAGAGTTTGGTATCCGACCCTTTGACCGGTGCGCTGTACAGCGGCTCCAATAGTAGACGCTGACCGCGTGCTACCTCCTCCGTATGATCGGACATCAGCGCTTCCTCCACACCGATGACGACGCAGTTCTGGTTATTGAAAACCACCTCTTCACCCAAACCATAGGCAGGCATATCGACACCTGTCTCCACCTCGATGAGCGTCTTGGCGATATTATGACTGCATTTATTGACAAACTGGTAGAACTTACTATTGAGGTTCTGCGCATGATCGTAGTTATAGCCCTGCACCTCGTTATTGAGCATCGAGCCATACACGCGGACGGTATCGCCGTCTTTATGCTCATCGGTAGCCGGTTTGATATAGAGTTTGTTTCCGTCGGCGTTCTTGTTATCTACGGCCGCATAGCAAAGGGCAGCATTCGTAACCTCAGCACCGGCAATTGCTCCGAGAACCGCACCATAAGTAGGCTGCGTCAGGAAATTACTGAACGCCTCGATATGGGTTCGGGTTCTGCCGAAAAACTCATCGGTGAAATTAGCAAACTTATCCTTGGTCAGCACGAGTCCCAAATACTCATCAATAGGCAACTCGTCGTAGTAGAAATAGCCGTCACCGGAAGCGAACTGACCTTTGCCTTTCTGCGAATCGCCCATACCCAAACTATCCACATAGACCGGAGAGGGCTCAATGATCGACTCGCCGTAACTCTGATAGCGGTAGGAATAGACTTTCTGCTCGTCTATGGTACGCACTTTGTCGCTCGGGGTAACCGGCAGACCGATATGCAGTATACCTTGGTCATGGTACATGAACTCACCGCAGCGGTTAGCCGTACGGGCGAGGAAGTCATAGAAACTCTCATTGTATTGCACCAGATAGGGCTGGATGAACTCCTTGCGCTCCTCCTTCTGTACCACATTGCCTTTCTCGTCTTTCTTCTCCGGCTTGGTGATATATTTGAGGAACCGAAGAGAGCTGCAATCGATGGTCTTTTCGTCAAATCCGGCTTTCTGCAGAATGCCGTCCATCTCCGTTTGGATGATACCGTCCTTGCCGCTCTTGGACAGATCGCCCACCAGTTTCTTATTCACATACATCTTGCTGTACGGGTGAAGCGTCAGTTTATGATCTCGGCTATAACAGTAGCAGGTCAGCTCCACGTATTGGTTCGCATCGCTGTCCCTCCTAAATTCGGGTAACACCTTATATATATAATAGTCCGTCGCAACGTCCTTGCCGTCACGGGTTACTTTCAGCACATTATCCTTAAAATGGTTGATTATATCCTCGGTCGGGATACCTATGTTTTTCTGGTCCACGGGGTACTCCTTGCGTTTGAGTTGCAGTTTGGCGAGTACCATACCGGGCTGGAAGATCTTCTTCTGATAACTGAGTTCATGCAACCATAGTTCGCAGGCTACATCTTTCAGCTTAATATCCTTATGCTGGTTTTTGGATACCATTTCAGCCGAGTCCGTGTCGGATTTGAGTATGAGTAGGAATGTCATATTATTGGCTAATTATACTCAGTGTGAGTTTGTCGTTATTCTTATGAATATAGGTCATCTGACTTGCTAACAGTTTGACCCGTATGGTAGCTTGCTCGTTGTCGTTCGACCCGGCCTCCTCTACATCCACGATGTATCCATCTACCATGATGGCTTGGTCAAACGACTGCAGCTTGTCGTCATCAAAGATGGCGTTGAAGACGAAACTGTACTGGTCAGTTCCGTTGTCTTGCAGTTTTTCATAAAACAGGTTCTGTCCGGTTCTCATGACGCAGACGGAGAAATCGAAGGTCACGCTCTCGGGGTCTCCGAAGACGGTACCTACGCGGTCACGCTGCACAGCACAGGTATATTGATACTGCTGTACAGCCATACCGTTAGAGCGGCGGAAAGCATCTTGCTGCACTACGTCTTGGAAGTTGCTCTCGGACAACTTCGCGATGTCGCCGCGGAATATCATCACTTTTATCTCTCTCATGGGCTATAGGTTTCAAAGATGTTTGACATCTATATCATCTATCTTCACTTCGTCGGGTACAATCACGATGGTGATCAACCTGCGGTTATTGTCACGAACATCATAATGCTCGCTAACTGACAAACATCCTGCGTCCGAGAACTCAATCACGCGTTTCTCTCCGTTTCCGTTCTGCGGTGAAACAGGCAGTTCATAGGACAGCGATCCCGACTGCTTGCTATGATTGACAAACCACTCGTAGAACAAGAAATTATCATCCAAGGGAGCGACAACCGTTATCTCTATCTGTTCACAGGCAGGGCTTGTAGTCGGATGAAAGCCGTTATGCTTACGGCTATGACGACATCGGAACCCTACTACCAAGTACGGATCCGAAACGTCCTGTATCTTCAGTTTAGTTAATAGTGCCACGATCGTTGGGGTATAAAAGGTGATAACAACAGGGAGCTACCCTCCGACAAACAGAGAGAGCAGCTCCGTGTTATCTAAAATTTATTTCCAAGGGTTCTCAAACGATACAGGACCGTTCTCGAGTTTCTGGCATACGATCTCCATCTCCTCGAAATGCTCCTGACCATCTTCCCATTTCTCCTTGTAGTTCACGCAGTAGCATCCTGTACCGCGCAGCTCTTTCATCGTCGAACCATCTACGGTATTGAAGAAAGTAACTTTGAAATCACGGGGATCATTGGGAGCCAACATCCACTGCAGCATCTGGCTGTTACCGTCGTTCATTGCTTTCACGCGGATAGTCACGCGACCGCCACGGGGAATACCTGCTATTTGACCTTCACGGTCGGTTGCCTGATCAAACTTATAGTCAATCATCATGACTTGACGCGGTTCGAAATCCTTCACCTCAAGGGTTACCGGTGTTACGTTCTCTGCCATAATTGTGTAATTTTAAATTTTTAAATTTTAATAAAATTTATGACCGCTTCGCTAAAAGAGTAAAGACCGCTTCGCTGAAAGACAATAGACTTGTTACTATCGGTCGGACGTTTACAACTCAGAGTCGGATCATTTTTGTCCTTATTCCTTATTCCTTTAGCAGGCAAAGCCTGCGGTCCTTATTCCTTTACTTTACGCCCACTCGTTCTCGTATTTAACAGAACCGATTCCGAGCTCCTTGCAGGTGATAACAATCTCCTCAAAATGACCTACTTTGTCTTCCCATTTCTCCTCGAAATTGACACAGTAGCCGTTCTTGAACTCGATCGTCTTCATCGCCTTGCCGGTCTTGGTCTCCAAGAACTCAATCTGTCCGTTTTTGGGCAGGTTACGTTCCAGCATCCAAGCCAACAGATCCGGAGTACCGTCGTTCAGTGCTTTCACACGTACTTGGATCTTACCGCCACGGGGGATTCCGGCCATCTGACCTTCTACATCGGTAGCTTGACCAAACTCATAAGTTACCATCAGGACCTCTCTGTCCTTGTAACCATCGATCTTCATCGACACAGGTGTTTTTGCCATAGTTTTATAATTTTAAAAAATTATTGTTTGGACCGCTTCGCTAAAGGAGTAAAGATCTGCGGTCCTTAATCATTTCCTTACGCATTCGATACGGTAGCCTCTTTCTCTTTCTTGTCAGCTGCTACCTTGATGACGAAGTTCTTCGCTGCGTAGAACGGAGTGAGGGTGATGTCGCAGGTGATCTGTTTGGTCACCGGATCCATGCGCGGCTCGCCGATCTCGTAGTTCTGGAAGAGGTTTCCGAAGCCCTTGTATTGGTTAAGGAACTCTTGGATCTTCATCTTCAGGTTCTTCGGGCTGTTGTACGGATCCCAGTTCTCGAGGGCTACCTCATGAACGTAGTTCATCAGCACTTTCTTCACCCAGTCGAACACGCGAACGATAGGATACTCTTTCATTGCATCGAGGTCACCGTTGTAGAGGGTGGTGTTGTTGAATGCCATCACGCGTCCTTCGCTATACACCATCGGCACTACTTGGTTGTCCATAAGGGAAGCGATCTCGGATTTGAGCAGGTCGCTCTTCACACCCTTCACGCCGTCCAGCGTACCGTATTTCTTACCGCCTGCACCTTGTGCCATGTTCGCGGTTTCGTTATAGAGCTTACCGCAGAGGGCTGCCGAAGGAGCGATATAGAATGCCTTTGCATCCTCTTCGTCTGCCGACAGTTTCTCTGCCTCACGACCTACGATCCAGTTAGCGGTCATGATCACGTTCATGAGCTCCGCATCGCTGTCACGATAACCCTCGGTGTTAGCCTGCAGGTCATCAAACGAATACTCGTCCGCATGGTCGGTAATCAGCATCACTTTGTATTTGTACGCCATCTTCGCCCATTGGAGCAGATCCACCTTGTCGTTCAGTACGGCACCCGGGATACAAACGAGACTGTAGGCATCCTTGAGGCTCAGACGGTCGAAACCATCACGCAGGATGTTCTCCACCTCCTGTGCAAAGCCCGAATCCGGATCAGCTATATCTTCTTTCACTACGTTGATAATACGCAGGTTCTTGACCTTGTCGGAACCGCAGGTCTTGAAGAACGAATCCAACTCGCGGTACGAACGCTCTAAGTTCTGAGTAGCATAGAGCGCGTCGGTAACGCCTTGTTTGAGCAGCTCAGTGTATTTCTCCTCCTCCTGCTTGCATGCGTCAGCATAAGCAGTAGCGGTGTCGATGTCTGCCTGATCGAGCAGTTCGATCCAACGCTCCAACTCACGAGCTAAAGAAGCACGTTTGTCTTTGAAGCGCTTGTCCTTGAGGAACACATCTTTCTGTGCCTTGCGGGCAGGGTTCATATTGTCTGCATCGGGCATGAAACCACGGATAGCGTTGAAACCGCCATAAGCAGCTAACATCTTCGATACATCTTGAGCTTGAGCTTTTTCTTGTAATTGAGCTCCGGTTTGCTCTGCTACCGGGGCCTTTTTCATTTCAACTTCAGCCATATCAATTATCAATTATCAATTTATTTATCTGCTTCGTTGAGTTCGTTGAGCATCGATTGCAGCATTGCTTTCAGCTCATCGCGGCTCTCAGCGTCTTTGAGAATCTCGCGCAGTTTGCGGTTCTGCTCGATAGACTTGCGGATCTTCTGGTTCGTCTCGATCTGCATCTTCACGCCGGAGAGGTACTGGCTATTCTCCACGAGACGACCCTTACCGCCGTTAGCTTCGAAATCGCGGATCTCACCGAAATGCAGGGTCTCTTCCACGGCACCGCCGTTCTCGTCCGTGAAGGTAACATCTACTTTCGGTTTGAAGTGCTCAAAAGCATCCTCGATATTGTGGATGTCCTCCACAAACTCAGGGTTGCCCGGCTCTACATCCGAGGTGTACTGGTCGATCATCAGGGTTTTGTTCTGGTCGATCAAACTGACTTTCGCATTGCTCTGCTCATCGGGAGCCATCGAAATAAAATTTTCTTTCATTGCCATAGTTGTACTATTTTTGTTAAGTTAATTTTCTTTTTTAGACCGCTTCGCTAAAGGACAAAGGACCGCTTCGCTGAAAGACAAAAGACTTGTTACTATCGGTCGGATCATTTTTGTCCTTTGTCCATTGTCCATTGTCCATTGTCAAATATCAAATTTAACATTCCCTTCCTTGTCCACGGAGACGGTCACGTGGTCGCCGGATTTGATCTTGCCGGAGATGATCATCTTCGAGATCGGATGACGCAGCTCCTTGCGGATGATACCTAAGATCGGACGGGCACCGTACTGCTGGTTGAAGCCGCGCAGAGCAATCGTCTTACGTGCCTCGTCGGTCAGCTCCAAGGTGATGTTCTGTTCATCAAGCAGCTTGAGCAGACCCTTCATGTGGATATCGAAGATCTTCGTTACCGTCTGCTCCGTGATCGGTGAGAACGGTACGATCTCCGTCAGACGAGCAAGGAACTCGGGACGGAAATAACTCTGCATGATGTCCATCAGCTCGTTGTTCTCAGGGATGACACCGCTGTTGAATTTCTCCACGATCTGCTGTGCGCCGATGTTCGAAGTAAAGAGGATCAGGGCGTTCGAGAAATCACCTACTCGACCCAGACGGTCATGCAGCTTACCTTCGTCGAGGATCTGCAAGAACAGGTCGAAGACCGACTTGTGGGCTTTCTCTATCTCATCGAACAGCACTACCGAGTACGGTGTCTGGCGGATCTTATTGACCAAGAGACCACCCTCTTCGTAACCTACGTATCCCGGAGGCGCTCCGTACAGCAGAGCCACCGAGTGCTCCTCCTTGAACTCCGACATATCGAATCGCAGCAACGCACTCTCGTCGCCGAAGAGGAACTCCGCCAAGGCTTTCGACAGCTCCGTCTTACCGGTACCCGTCGGACCGAGGAAGAAGAACGAACCCATCGGCTGACCTTTCTTGTTCAGACCCGAACGAGCCTCGAACACAGCGTCCAGCACTTTCTTGACCGCATGGTCTTGTCCTACCACACGTTTCTTGAGCTCCTCTTCACCGCCTAACAGACGGTCACGCTCCTGAGTCTGTACCTTACCCAACGGAATACCCGTCTGTTTAGCTACGACGGCGGTCATATCCTCGGAGGTCAGGTCTGTATGTTTCTTTGCCTCGTCACCAAGGTCGTTCTCTACCTTCACATGCGCCATCGTACGGTCGAGCAGGTCGATCGCGGACGCAGGCAGACATTTCTCGGTCAGGTAGCGTTTGGCAAGGCGGATAGACTCCGTCATCACCTCTTCGCTCACCTTCAGACCGTGGTACTCCTCGTACGAAGGCATGATACCTTTGAGGATCTCCATTGTCAGATCGGCGGTGGGCTCCTCGATCATGATGCGCTCTAAGTTAGAGACCATCTCTTTGTCGGTCTCGATATTCTTGGTATAACCGTCAATGCTGGATGTGCAGATGAGCTGCAAACGACCTTTCGAGAGCTCGTTCTTGAGCAGCGTGGAACATCCGTAGAGCGTGCCTTGTTTGTCAAAGAGCTTGTCGATCTTCTCGATGATCAGCACGGCATTCGGCTGCTCCTCCACCTCGTTGATGATGCTCTTGAAGCGGTCTTCCACCTCACCTTTGTACTGCGCATCACCGCCCAAAGCAGCGGTCTCCAACTCATACGCTACGGCTCCGTCGAGGAATCCCGGCACTTTGCCTGCCGCCAACTCACGAACGAAACCGTGTACGAGCGAGGTCTTACCGACTCCTGCCTCACCGGTGATGAGGAGGTTCGCTTTGGTCTTACGGCCTAATATCTCATAGATGATAGAGATCTCTTTCTCAAAACCAACTACATTGTCCAAGTTACCGGCTTGAGCGACTGCTGTCAGGTTCGTGCAGTACTTAGCCAACGCGCCCTTCCCTTTGGCAGGGCTGCTCTTCTGCAACTCGGCACCCTCCATGTACGGAGCCTCTACATTCGCTCCACCGCCCATCTTCGCACTGATGTCCGAGGGGGTCAAAGGAAGGGTCTTGAGTTGGTCAAAACTGAAGCCGACACCCGGGGTCACCAAGGCAGCCAAGACGCAGACCGGCTCCGTCTCCTCCAAGTTAAATTTCAGCTTGTAGTTCTCCGCCTCACGCAGCACCTCCTCGCTCTCATCGCTGTACGCCAAATCGCGCATCGGACGAACGGCACGCGGTGCCAACTGGATCTGAACATCCGCCCAGTCCAAGAGGTAGTAGTAATCCTTGTCCAAATCGCTCTCTAAAAAGCGCACAAGTCCCATCTCCTTGTGGAGAATAGCTTTGAAAAGATGAGCCGGGTAGATAGCGTCGCTGTGAAACTCCTCTGCATAGGAATTGGCGATCACCTTCAGTTGTTCATTCTTTGTGCAATCCATAAATAAATATATATTTTAGTATCAGATTATACGATACAACTATCAAAAATTGCGCAAAGATAATAAAAATAAACAATATACACAAGTTTTTGAGGAAAAAAATGCTATTTTTCTTCTTTTTTACGCACATTCGCGCGTTCTCGCGCACAAATACCTCTCCAAAACCATGCTGAAACTTCCCACGCGCTACTCCGGATTTTTCGCGAAAATCTGAAGTACTACTCCGGATTTTTTAGAAAAATCGCCCAAAAAAAATGTACGAAGGAACAATGTAAGATGTAAAATTTATGTAAGAAGGAAGAAAAAGCGCATCCTCACGGGTGCGCTTGTTCTTGAATGGACGATTGTCCGCCGCGTAAATCGGAAATCCCGCGAAGCGGTAAATCATACATCCTTCGTACATCTTACATTTGTACATCGTACATTAGTACATCGGCTTTTAGCCGTTGTGCTCGGCGTCATACGCCTCTTTCTCCAGCTTCCAGAGGAAGGCACGCATGGTCTTTTTGCCGTCCGGCTGATCCTTCTGGGCTGCGAAAGCCTGCTGGTCAGCGGACATCTTCGAGAGGTCGACCGCACGTGCGGCT
>JAFXWI010000060.1 GCA_017542915.1 Paludibacteraceae bacterium | reverse complement strand
CAGATAGGACAGCGTTTTGCCAACTACGGGGATTTCCTCATTTTTGAAACCCTTAACGAGATTCAAGATGGAGGATGGGGAGGTGGCGCTAATCGCACAGACGGAGGCGAGCAGTACCGCGTCCTCAACGAGTGGAATCAAGTGTGTGTCAATGCAATCCGCGCAGCAGGAGGCATGAACGAAACTCGTTATATCGGTATCCCGGGCTATGTGACAAATCCCGACTTGACAGTTGAGAACCTCGTCCTGCCGGAAGATGTGGTGGAGAACAGGTTGATGGTTGCTGTGCATAGCTATGACCCGTGGGATTTTGCAGGCTCTGCACAATATCAGGAATGGGGGCATACCGGCAAGGATGTTGTGCCTGGTGCAGACGAGAATGCATACGTAGGGATGCTCAACCGGCTTTATAACATGTACGTCCGCCGAGGCATTCCCGTTTATTTCGGCGAGTTTGGTGCCGTGCGTCGCGCGTCGTCGGCAGATGAGCCTTTCCGTCTCTATTATTTCCGGTATATATGCAAGGCGATGCGTGATAGACGCATCCCCGCACTCTATTGGGACAATGGAAATAGCAAAGGAGGCAATGACGGTTTCGGTGTCATCAACCATGCTACCGGTAAGTATATCGGTAATGGAGAACAAGCTGTAAGAGCTATGGTCGATTCCTGGAAAAACAACGACCCGAACTACACCCTACAATCTGTTTATGAAACAGCTCCGCAATCAAGTAGAAAATAATAATAACCTTTTTTATTAACCATTTAAAATCAATTCAATTATGAAAAAGTTTTATTCTTTTATCATCGCTGCCATGACAGCTGTCACTATGTGTGCTGAAACTGTTCAGCAGGACATCGCCCTCACTCCCAGCGACTGGGGGTGGGGATATAACTGCTCCGTTACAGCCGTAGAAGGAGGCTTGCAGGCTCAACTGACCGGCGACTGGGGGGCGCTCTCTACCGGCTGGGACCCCGAAATTGACCTCTCGGGATGGGACAAGATCATCATCCTTGTAGACCGTATGGAAAACTGCGTAGGCGAATGGTTCCAACTCAAAGCATATCTGCGTGACCACGCTGATAACGAAGGCTGCCAGATGGAAGGTCTGCTCGGCAATGACGCTGATGGCTCCCAGCAACAGTACCTCGTTATCGACCTCAAACAGGAGAAAACCGGCTTTGATCTCACAAAAGCGCGCGTACTGGCTATCCAGTGCCAACCGAATGGTGCCAAGTTCCTTATCAGCCGCGTTTATCTGGAGAAAGAAGAAGAGGCTACCGCCATCGAGCAAGTTACTCTCCGCAGCAACGGTATCCGTTACAACCTCCTCGGACAGCCCGTAGGAGAGGACTACAAAGGGATCGTCATTCTCAATGGACATAAAATGATTGTACGTTAAACTTAAAATCCTTAGTACCATGAAAACCTATTTCAGGTATATGCTTAGCCTTGTAGTTCTCCTCGTGGGAACTACAGGCTTGGCGTTCTCACAAAACATCGTTACGGGTACTGTTGAAGATGCAGACGGTCCGCTGATCGGAGCATCGGTACTTGTCAAAGGAACCACCGTCGGCACTATTACCGATATGGATGGTCAGTTCTCTATTGAGGCGAAAGTAGGTGATGAACTGGAGTTCTCGTACATGGGCTACAACTCACAGAGCATCCAAGTAACAGGTGAACCTATTCGCATCACTATGTCTGAAAACACCGAAGTCTTATCTGAGGTTGTTGTCACCGCTATGGGTATCAAGCGTGACCGCAAAGCTTTGGGTTATGAAGTAGGTGAAGTCAAAGGTGAAGAACTGGTTAAGGCGAAAGAGGTCAATGTAGCTAACTCGCTCGCCGGTCGTGTAGCCGGTCTGGTTGTTCAGGGAACAGCCGGCGGTGCTTCGGGTTCTACCCGCGTTGTGTTACGTGGTGCTACAGAGATGACCGGTAATAACCAGCCGCTCTACGTCATTGACGGTGTGCCAATGGACAACACTAATTTCGGATCTGCAGGTACGGAAGGCGGTTATGACCTCGGTGATGGTATCTCGGCTATCAACCCTGATGATATCGAGTCGATGTCTGTCCTCAAAGGCCCTGCTGCAGCAGCTCTCTATGGTAGCCGTGCAAGCCACGGTGTTATTCTGATCACCACCAAGAAAGCCAATACCGGCGATTCTAAATGGTCGGTAGAGTACAACGGTACATTGACCTTCGACTCCCAGCTTAGCAAATGGGACAATGTACAACAGGAGTATGGTATGGGATCGAATGGTATGTATAACGTTGATGCGGTCAGCAATACCAACAAGTCTTGGGGGCCAAAAGCGGATGAAGGACTGATGTTGCGCTATTTCGACGGTCAGGAGCATCCTTTCAAGATCATCCCGAACAACACCGCTAACTTCTTCCGACTTGGTTTGACTGCTACCAATACAGCTGTCATCTCTATGAACACCGGCAAGACCGGTCTCCGTTTCACTTACACGGATATGCGAAACAGAGATATTCTGCCGAACTCCAACATGAGTCGTAACACCCTCAACCTGCGTGCCAACACTTCCTTGGGTCCGGTGGATTTAGATTTCAATGTCAATTTCACACACGAGGACGTTAAAAACCGTCCTGCCCTTGGTGATGACAAATCCAACGTAGGTAAGAACCTGATGACGCTGGCTACCACTTATGATCAGGCGTGGCTTAAGAACTATCAGGACGTTAATGGTGAGTACCAGAACTGGAACGGTATGGATCCTTATAACGTCAACCCGTATTGGGATATCAACAAGAACAAGAACCGGTCCTACAAGAACCTGCTTCGTATGAACGGAAAGATTGTGTATAACATCATTCCGCAGTTGAAGATTCAGGCAACGATCGGTACGGAGATCAACCGATTTGAGTTCTCGGACTTCAAGTACCCAACCACACCGGGTTATGAGTCCGGACGTCTCCAGAACAGCTATTTCAACAATCGTATGATCAATGCTGAGTTCTTGGGTATCTATACGGATACATGGGGCGATTTCGACTTCACCGCTACTGCCGGTGCTAACGTCTATGACGTACATAATATTACGACCATCAACACCGGAACAGATATGGGTATCCGTGAGGTAGTTGCGATGTCGAGTTTCGAAGAGCAGTCCGTAGAGGAGAATACATACAACAAACGTATTGTCTCTGTCTTCGGTTCGGCGAACTTAGGTTGGAAACATATGTTGTATTTGGATGCTACGGTACGTGGTGACAAATCCTCGACCTTGGCAAGCGGAAAGAATATCTACGTCTATCCTTCCGTCAGCGCTTCGTGGGTCTTCTCTGAGTTGATCAAGACTAACCGCAAAGTGCTGCCGTATGGTAAGATCCGTTTGAGTTGGGCAGAAGTAGGTAGCGATACCGACCCGTATCAGCTTAGCCTGCGTTATACCAAATCGCAGTTCGGTTATCCGGGTTATACCATCGGTTCTATCTTTGGTAACACCGTGCCTAACTCCGACCTCAAACCGACCCGTACACGTTCTTGGGAAACCGGTTTTGAGACCAAATGGGCAAACAACCGCATCAGCCTCGACTTCACCTTCTATCATCAAGTGTCTCGTGACCAGATCATCGCCATGGCTGTATCGCCTACCAGCGGATATGACTATCGCATGATTAACGCCGGTGCTATCCTCAACCAAGGTTTTGAAATCACCTTCGGCGCTCGTCTGGTACAAACCAAGGACTTCTCTTGGGACCTCAATGTTAACTGGTCTAAGAACAAAAACAAAGTGCTCAAACTCACGGAAGGAACGACGGAGTTAGAGTTAGCAAAAGCAACTTGGTGTAATGTCTATGTAGCTGCCCGTGAGGGTGAGAACTACGGTTCTATCTGCGGTCCTGCATTGGCTCGCAATGCTGAGGGACGCGTCATCGTGGACGCTAAGACCGGTCTGCCTACTTATACCAAAGAGAACAAAGTGCTCGGTAATGCCCAATGGGATTGGACAGGCGGTTTAAGCACCACTCTTCGTTGGCGTATGCTGAGCCTCACTGCTTTGTTCGACGTAAAGGTAGGAGCTGACATCTTCTCTATGTCCGAGCGTTCGGCATATGAGACCGGTAAAGCCAAAGAGACTCTCCGCGGTCGTGCTGAGTGGTACGCATCTGAGGAAGCTCGCAGAGCTGCCGGCGTGACATCGGGATGGACAGCCACAGGAGGTTATCTCGTGGATGGTGTCATCGACAATGGTGACGGTACGTATCGCGAGAATAACATCTACGTTAACCCAGAGACCTATTGGTACGAGGTATCGCGTAACTCGCCTGAGATGTTTATCTATGACAACTCCTATATCAAGTGCCGTGAGTTGACTCTCAGCCTTGATTTCCCAAAAGAGTGGCTCGATAAGAAAGGTATTATTAAACAGGTAGGTATCAGCTTCGTGGCTCGTAACCCGTTCATCGTATGGAAGAATATCAAAGATATCGATCCTGATGCGCAGTACAACACCTCCGGTCTCGGACTGGAGTATGGTTCGCTCCCAAGCCGTCGTAGCTACGGTCTGAATTTCAATATCAAGTTCTAACTCGTAAAATATAGTGTAAAATGATTAATGAAAGGAGAATAATTATGAAAAAGATATTTTATGTAGCACTTTGTGCAATCTTCTTCGCATCTTGCTCTGATAAAATTTACGAGGAGATCAATACCGACCCGACGAAGGCGGATCATATTAATCCTGCTTCGCAATTGAGCTATGCAGAGTTGCAGATGTTCGGCGATATGAACTACGTCGATGTACATCGTCTCTACACCTACGCGTTTACGCAGCATCTGATGGGTTGCTGGAATACCACCAACTACGGCGGTCAGCACCGTATGGATGACAACGAGATGTCCCGTCCGTGGAATAATCTGTATGTAGGCGCGATACGTAACTTAACCGATGGTATCGAGAAAACGAAGGATGATCCGGCGATGGTAAATATCAATGCCGCATTGCGTATCTTCCGAGTTTATGTAGGATCATTGCTCGTGGATTTCTATGGCGATGTACCTTTCACGGAGGCAGGTAAGGGTTATATTGACGGCAACGCCAAAGCGCAGTATGACACCCAAGAGAACTTATATAAGTTCTTCCTATCCGAACTGAAAGCAGCAGCCGGTTTGTTTGACATCCATGCCAGCGCGATCTCCAGCGATCCTATCTTCGGCGGAAATGTGGACAAATGGCGTACTTTCGCTAATTCGCTTCGTCTGCGCTACGCGATGCGTATCTCGGATGTATTGCCGGATTTGGCCAAGGATGAGTTTACTAAGGCGCTCGAAGATGGTGCCATGCAGAGTGCTGCGGACAATGCATGCGTTAAGCACATGAATGTTAGCTATAGCTTCGGACAGGAGTCTTTCCGAGATTTCCGCGGCAATGCCATGTCGAAGTATTTCTATGGCAATGACCCTGCCAATAACCCTTCTTATATCTGCGAGACCTTCTGGAAACAACTCTACGACAACAAAGACCCGCGTACTACGCGTCTCTGCCGTTTCTATATCGATAACTTCATGTCTTCCACCAGTGCTGATGGTCGTATCGACATGACCGATGCGATGATAGCTACACAGGAAGCCAACCCGGGCACAGAGATCATTTCACTGATCGCTCCGGGCGAGTTCTCTTGGGACAACTGGCCTAGCTATACCGATATCCCGGGTAGCCCGCTGGCTCTGAAAATAGCAGAGGTACAGAGTGCACATCCGGACTATAGTCCCGCAGCCAACCCCCGTTGGATGAAACCGAAGTTGGCGAATAACTTCCTTCGCTCTGATAATCCCGGCGTCATCATGACTTATGCAGAGGTTTGTTTCCTCCGTTCCGAAGCAGCAGCAATGGGCTGGACAGGAGATAATGCACAAAACATGTATGAGAAGGGTATCCGCGAAGCGATGAACTTCCTTTCGGAAAACTACGGTTGCGAGGCAGTTACCGATGCTGAGTACGCTGCGTATATCGCACAGCCGGCTATCGCTTTCGGTGCCGGAATAGACCACCAGAAGATGCAGATCAACACGCAGGCGTGGATTCTACATTTCCACAACCCCGCAGAGGCTTGGGCAAATATACGCCGTTCGGATTATCCGAGACTGACTCCTCCGAACCCGGCAGGCAAAAACCCGCTCATTGACGGAGAAAAGATACCATTGCGTCTATGCTACCCCCTCAAAGAGGAAACCTATAGCCAAGAGGCTTACCAGGAAGCAAAAGGCCGTGTAGTGGGCGGATATGACTGGCATGCTCCTCTATGGTGGGATAAATATCAGTTTTAATGTGTAACCAGTTAATGCGAAACAAGAATATGAAAAAGAAATATTTGTGGCTTATAGCTGTCGTAGCGCTTTTCTTCGCTTCGTGCGAAAAGAAAGAGCCGTTTGACACACAGTCAGCGGATGATGCCCCGCTCATCCTCAAACCGTACAACGAGTCCGGCACCGGTTCGTTCACCTATAAACTGGCGAACCCTGATACGCCGCTCTTTGACTCGGTCACTGTTACCCCGTCCAACTATACGACGGTAAAATGGTATCTCGACGGTGCATTGGTCTTCACCGGATTGAAGATTAACATGACCTTCCCTGCGGGGGATTATGAGCTCCTTATCAAGGCGGTGACAACGGCAGGCAAACGTACCGAACGAAAAGGTACGGTTACCGTCAGCCCTTATGACACAGATCCTACTTCGGCTGCTCCGGCTGCAGGAAGACATGCAGTACCGGGCAACCCGACGACTCTGGATGGTTCCAACCTCAGCAAGGTGGACAAGGTGATTATCGCCAAGGATATCTTTGCCAAAGAGGTAGTACACACACTCTCTCCTGAGGCAGGCGCTACCGATTCCCAGTTGGCAATTACCATGCCGGAGACTCCGGACGGACGATATTATGTTCGCTTCCAAGATGCTGAAGGTAAGATCTATGGTGCCGGAGATATCAATGTACACAATGTCTCTGTAGCTTTGGATGGTTATGCTTCCTTCGTACCGGGTACCGAGTGGACTATCACCGGTGTGAAACTGGAGAACGTAGCTTCTGTCCAAGTGGACTCGATCGTGATCACCGAATTGACCAAGACCGCTACCTCCATCACCTTCACCGCTCCGACGGCTGAGGTAGGTGAGCATAAGCTCTCTATCAAAAATGCCGACGGCTCTAATGTATATTTCATTACTGCTGAAGGCTTGAAGGATGAAGTGACGACTAACGTCAGCGCGGAGACTACCATCTGGGAAGGCTCATGCGTCATCAACTGGGGTGACTCCAAAGTTGAACTGACTAAGGATATGATGAGCAATGTACCGGTAGGTGCAACGATCTATATCTATTTCAATATACCCGAAGCCGAGTACCATGCGCTTCGTATCACCGATGATTGGTGGGCTCATGACCTCTTGCCGCAAGTCGATGGTATGGAAGGCCAACCGAATCCCTACACCTTCGTCTATGACGCAGCAGGACAAGCGGCTGTCGAGCAGACCGGCAAAGCACTCATTACCGGATTTGGTTTGGAAATCACTAAAGTTACCTTCAAATAAATCGTACATCGTAAATTGTCAAATCATAAATCCCTATGATACCTCTACGAGAAAAAATAGGATATGCTCTGGGTGATGCCGCTTCTGGCGGCATCACCTGGAAAATTATGTCCGTAGCATTTCCGCTCTTCTTTACGAATGTGTTCGGTCTTACGTTCGCCGATGCCGCTGCACTGATGTTATTAGCGCGTATGTTCGATGTCGTCACAGACCCGCTCATGGGCTCTATAGCCGACCGTACACAGTCGCGTTGGGGTACCTATCGTCCTTGGCTGATTTTTGGAGCTATTCCTTTTGGAATCATCTTTGCCCTGCTCCTCTATACACCCGAATTAGGCATGACCGGTAAACGCGTATGGGCGTATGGGTTCTACCTGCTGATGATGGTCTGCTACACGATGGTCAATGTTCCCTACGGCTCATTGCTCAATGTCATGACCGAAGATAGCGACGAGCGAAACCAGTTCTCCGCTTTCCGTATGGTAGGAGCGTATGCCATGGGTTTTGTGACCCTGCTGACTTTTGCTATGGTGCAGAAATGGGCAGGCGGCTCGGCTCAACACCAATACGCCGTGGTCGGAGCGGTTTTCGGACTGCTGGCCATGGTAATGACCTTGGTATGCGGACTGCTGACCAAAGAGCGGCATAAACCCGTGCGCGCTGAGAAATTCTCTTTCAAGCAGTACGGAGACCTCTTCCGTAACAAACCATGGGTCTATATGACCCTTGTGGCGGTGTGTACCAATTTCTTCAACGGCTTCCGTTATGCCGTGGTAGGATATATGTTCACCTATTGCCTTGACGGCGATGTGACGGTCGGACGATTCATCATCAACTATACCGCTTTCATGGCGTTTGGCGAAGTGACCTGTATGATCTTCGGTGCTGTCAGTCCGTGGTTTACCCGCAAAGTAGGTTCCAAACGTATGGCATTCGTTTGGGCTTCGGTCATCTGTGTCGTTTGTTCGATAGCATTCTTCTTTATTCCCATGGACGCGAGCTATATATGGGTGATGGTTGCGGTCTCGATGCTGACATCCGTCGGTGCCGGACTGTACTCACCGCTCTTGTGGTCTATGTACGCCGATGTGGCAGACTATGCTACGGACACATACGGCAGTTCTTCGACAGGACTGATTTTCTCCTCGGGAACGATGGCGCAGAAGTTTGGCGGAGCTATCTCCGCCAGTCTCATCGCCTTCCTTTTGGGCGTAGCGGGATTGGTGTCAGAAACGGATATGCTGACCGGCGAGACGGTGGTAACCATCACCGATGAACAGTCCGTACGCACCATGGTCTGGGCGCTCTTCAGCCTCTTCCCAGCGGTGATTGCATGTATCATGGCTTTCCTTGCCTATAAATTCCCATTGAAAAAATGACCAATAACCCATTGCATATGTCACATTTCAGATTTACACAAAGCGCTGCCTTTTTGGCATGCGCTTTTGTGTTGGTTGCCTGCAACCATTTCACCCCCGACAACGGTCCTATCCGCCTCAATCAGGTAGGTTTTGCGCCGGACCAGGAGAAAACAGCAACGGTAGTTATCTCCAATATCAAAGTTCCCATTTCAAATTGCTATATTACAGATATAGCAGGTGATACCGTATGGCGCGGAGAAGCATCCGGGACGATGCTTAACCCCGTTTCCGGCAAACCGTGCCAGATCGTTGATTTCTCCGATTTGACTGCTTGCGGCGAATATACGCTTTATGTGGAGAATTCTGAAATTTCAAATCTCAAATTTCAAATTTCAAATAGGCCATATCGTGAGTTAACACGGCAGGCACTTCGTGCCTATTACCATCAGCGGGCTTCTATGGCAACCGAAGAGCCCTATGCAGAGGGATATGCGCGCCCTGCCGGACACCCGGATGATCATGTGATTGTTCATGCTTCGGCGGCGACCGACGAACGCCCTGCCGGAACAATAATCTCCTCACCGGGAGGCTGGTACGACGCAGGAGACTATAACAAATACATCGTCAATTCCGGTTTCACCATGGGCGTATGGCTCATGGCGTACGAGTTTAATAAAGCTTATTACGATACCCTCTATCTCAACATCCCGGAATCTCAAATGAACAAATGTCCCGACATGTTGTCGGAGGCGATGTATAACCTCCGCTGGATGATGACGATGCAGGATCTGGACGGCGGCGTCTATCATAAGTTGACAGAGCCGGCTTTTGAGGGTTTTATCCGTCCCGATCAATGCAAAAAGCCCCGGTATGTAGTGATGAAAACGACTGCGGCTACGCTGGATTTTGCGGCGACTATGGCGCTCGCTGCGCGAGTTTATGAGCCGTATGATCCGGATTTCTGCAAGGAGGCGAAAGAGGCGGCAATCAAAGCATACGCTTGGGCGGTAGAGCACCCCGAAGTCTATTACGATCAGCCGAAGATGAATGCGCAGTTTGCGAGCACATCGTGCCCCCATGGGGCTAAGAACGAAGAGATGAAACAATGCGGAGAGGTAGAGATCACCACCGGTGCGTATGACGATTTTGATGTGAACGATGAGTTTTATTGGGCGGAGGTAGAACTGTATCTGCTCACCGGTGACGAACAATACAAAGCCAATGTAAAAGACCATGCCGGTGCTATTGCTAACACCCTTGCCAAAGACGGCAAGTATTATCTTCCGGCAACATGGGGCAATGTGGCTGAATTGGCGTACCTCGAACTTCTTCTGCAAGGAAAGACCGACGCCGATGCTCTTTTAACTTACCTCGCGCCTTATCTCGACGAGGCAGACACCATCTCCGTGTTCCGTTCGCCCTACGGCAACCGCGAATCGGATTTCTTCTGGGGCTGTAACTCCGAAGGCTGCTGCTGGCGCGGTGTGGAGTGTCTCTTTGCCTATCGCATGACCGGCGATGAACGATACCTCATCAATGCCGAGCGGTGCCTCAATTATATCCTCGGGCAGAACGCGACAGGCTATTGTTATGTCACCGGCTTTGGTTCCCGTCCTACCTCTCACCCCCACCACCGGCTCTCGTACACCAACCCACACGGCACCATCCCCGGT
>JAFXWI010000059.1 GCA_017542915.1 Paludibacteraceae bacterium | reverse complement strand
TGGTGAAAGCGTTGGCTTAAAGATTGAATCCATTGCCGGTATTCATTGTTGATATGAATGAGGTTACTCATATGTTTATATTCTTTGTGATTGCGAACGCAGTGTATTCGTAATTAAATCACATCCCCGCTCACCTCTCGTCTTGAGAGGCAAGCGGGGTGTGAGGGAGTATTTAGAACTTGAAATAGTTCTTTGCGTTGTTGTAGCAGATGTCTTCGACCATCTGTTGAACGCGGGCTTTCTCGTAACCGGTGTACGGAATCATACCGTTCTCGATGTCGTTGCCGAGGACGTTGCAGAGCGTGCGGCGGAAATACTCGTGACGAGGATAGCTCAGGAACGAACGGCTGTCGGTCAGCATACCTACCATGCGGCTCAAGAGACCGAGGTTACTCAAAGCCATCATCTGCTTCTCCATGCCGTCTTTCTGATCGAGGAACCACCAACCGGAACCGAACTGAATCTTACCAGGAACGGAACCATCCTGGAAGTTACCCAACATGGTAGCGATTACCTCGTTAGCGCACGGGTTGAGGTTATAGAGAATGGTCTTTGCCAGGTGGCCTTCGCTATTCATCTCATCGAGGAAATGACTCATGGCCTTGGCAGTGGTGAACTCACCGATGGAGTCAAAACCGGTGTCTGCACCGAGTTGGGCAAACATCTTACTGTTGTTATTGCGGATAGCACCGTAGTGGTACTGCTGCGTCCAACCCGAAGCATAGTCCATTTCGGCTTGTGCATGCAGATATGCGTGCTTATACTGACGAATCTCAAGGGTGGTCAGCGCTTTGCCTGCGAGGGCTTTCTGGAAGATGGCATTGATCTCTGCGTCGGTGTAGGGTTCGTCGTAGAACTCCTCGATACCATGGTCGGAGAGACGGCAACCCATCGACTCAAAGAAATCATGGCGTTTCTGGAGAGCATCTACCATATCTGCGAAGTTGCGGATCTCCACGCCGGCTACCTTAGCTAGTTTCTCGATGTATGCTTTCCAAGTAGCGGCTTCGATGTTCATGCCTGCGTCCGGACGCCAGGTCGGTAACATACGTACTTCAGCTTTCGGATCGTTCTTCAGCATCTGGTGCCACTCGAGGCTGTCAGCAGGATCATCGGTCGTACAAACGAGCTCTACATGGTAGTGCTTCATCAGTCCTTGCGGACAGAACTTCGGATCATTGGCAATCAGGTCGTTGCACTTGTCGTAGATCGCACGTGCGGTCTCCGGATTCAGGCGCTCCTCAATGCCGAAAGCGGTCTTGAGTTCCAGATGAGTCCAGTGATACAACGGGTTACGGAAAGTGTACGGAACGGTCTCTGCCCATTTCTCAAATTTCTCCCAGTCGGTAGTGTCCTTCCCGGTGCAGAAACGCTCATCCACACCATTGGAACGCATGGCGCGCCATTTGTAGTGGTCACCCATAAGCCAGATCTGCGCAATCGACTCGAAGCGCTTGTTCTCGGCAACCATTTGGGGAATAAGGTGACAGTGATAATCAATGATCGGCATCTTCGCCGCATGATTGTGATACAGTTCCTGCGCGGTCTCTGTCTGCAGCAGGAAGTCTTTGTCCATGAATGCTTTCATATCAGTATTTTTTAGTTAAATGAATATTGCGTACTATAACACGCTGCAAAATTACGCAAAAAATAGCAACTCTATGTGTAAAAATTGACACATTTTTTGCACATATCAAAAAAATATACTACCTTTGCAGCCGGTTTAGACAAAATGGACACTTTATCGAACATACGACAGCCGATAGCGGCGCAGTGGACGCAGTACGAGCGGATGATGGAGACCTCGTTACGCGCGGATAATAAGTTACAGCAGGAGGTGCTGTCTTACGTCGGTTCGCGCAGGGGAAAGCAGTTACGTCCGTTGCTGACGATTCTTGCCGCGCAGATATGTAACCCGGTAACCGATAAGACGCTACGCTCCGCGGTGGCGCTGGAGTTGCTGCACACGGCAAGTTTGATTCACGACGATGTAGTGGACAGTTCGGATACCCGTCGCGGCGTCGCGGCCGTACATACCAAGTGGACCAATAAAGTGGCGGTGTTGATCGGCGACTATATGCTGGCGAAGGTGATTGGACTGGTGGCGGAAGTGCGCAATATTCGTATCTTGGAGATTGTTTCGAACCTCGGCAAGAGCCTGAGTAGCGGCGAAATGGTGCAGTTGCATGTGGGGCAGAGTATGTGGATAGACGAAGAGCGGTATTTCCAGGTGATTAACCAAAAGACCGCGCAGCTGTTTCAAGCCTGTGCGGAAGCCGGTGCCGAGAGCGCAGGATGTACACCGCGTCAGCGTGCGGCTTTACGCGACTACGGTCATCTGTTAGGATTATGTTTCCAGATCAAAGATGACATCTTTGATTACAGCGACTTGGAGGAGATCGGTAAACCGACGATGAGTGATTTAAGGGACGGGAAGGTGACCTTGCCTTTGATTGAGGCGCTACGTCGTGCGCCGCAAGACGAGGCGGAGCATATACGGGAGTTAGGTGAAATGTTAGCTGCGCACAGCGAGACGCTGCCGCTCGATAAAGCACTGCAAGAGATCAAGGCGTTCGTGCTACGGTTCAAAGGCGATGAGTACGCCGTGCAGCGTATGTTAGTCTATAAAAAACAAGCCACGGAGGCGTTAAGCATCTTCCGTGACAGTCCAGAAAAAACGAGTCTGTTAGCTTTACTCGACTACGCCATCAACCGCATTCAGTAAAGGGATGAGGGAGTTAGGGATTAGAGCGTGAGGGATTTTATCCAGTACCTCTTTCATAAACGCGCCGACGAGCAGTTGACGCGCTTTTTGTTTGTCAATACCACGTTGCTGCATGTAGAAGAGGGCCGTTTCGTCGAGTTGACCGGTAGAGGCGCCGTGCGTAGCCTGTACATCGTCGGCGTAGATCTCCAGTTGCGGTTGGGTGCGCATTTCTGCGGTCTCGGAGAGCAACAGGTTGCGGTTGGTCTGATGCGCTTCGGTCTGCTGCGCATCGGGAGCGATCTTCAGGTCGCCGATAAACCGTCCGCGGGCGTTGTCGTCCAAGACAAACTTGATGAGTTGGTTCGACGTACCTCCTCCTACTGCATGTGTGACATGCGTCTCGGCAGTCACGGACTGCTCGCCTCGCAAGTGCTCTAACGCGTAGATCTCTGTCTGGCAGCCTTCTTCCAACTGATTCACCGTAATAGAAAACGGCGCATTGATCACATAGATTTTTACATGTGAATGCGCTTCCTGGTCAATCTGAAGATGTACCTCTTCGTTGACAAACAGCCGCTCGAATATTTCCCCTTTAGAGACCTTCATAGCCCTTTTCTTCTAATTCCAATGCGAGCGTCTTGTCGCCCGTCTTGACAATTTTACCATCGGCGAGCACATGCACGAAATCCGGGATGATATAATCCAACAGACGCTGATAGTGGGTGATGACGATAGAGGCGTTCTGTGGCGTCTTGAGCCGATTGACTCCTTCGGCTACGATGCGCAGCGCATCGATGTCCAATCCGGAATCGGTCTCGTCGAGGATAGAGAGACAGGGCTCTAACATTGCCATTTGGAAGATTTCGTTTTTCTTCTTTTCTCCTCCGGAGAAGCCTTCGTTGACGGAGCGGTTGTTGAGTTTATCCGGCAGTTCGAGCAGTTTCTTCTTCTCGCGCATGAGTGTCAGAAACTCTTTCGGCGAGAGGGGCTCTTTGCCTTCGTAGGCCCGTTTCTCGTTGATAGCCGTACGCATGAAATTGGTCATACTCACGCCGGGAATCTCTACCGGATATTGAAAACTAAGGAACACGCCTGCGCGCGCACGTA
>JAFXWI010000058.1 GCA_017542915.1 Paludibacteraceae bacterium | reverse complement strand
CACATCGGCAGGCAACAGATCCGGAGTAAACTGTATACGGCTAAAATCTGCCTTGATCAAGTCGCTTAAGGTCTTGATGGCGAGGGTTTTTGCCAAACCCGGCACGCCTTCCAACAATATGTGCCCGTCGCTCAACAGACCAATAAGCAAACTCTCAACGAGATGTTTTTGACCTACAATAACTTGATTCATGCCTAATGTCAAGGCATCTACAAACGAACTCTCGCGTTCCACACGCTCTTGAAGTTCACGAATATCAACTTGCATAATCTATAGTGTTTTAATAATTATCTTTGATAATTTCATTACATTCATTACTACAAATTCCGTGCCAAACCATGTTTTTATGGTGTAAAATATCGAAAGGATCAGACGTAAAGCCCATACAGCGCTTTTGGGTTGTTAAAGAGAGTTATAAAAAGTATATATACTATGTATATATAGGTAATTCAATAAAAATGACAAAAACAGGAGTCTATCCTTGGGGTATCCTTTGGGTATGTTTGGGGTAACATTTGGTGAGGATTCGTGTTTGAATCGAGTTTTGCTTGTAAATGCGTCGAGTTTGAACCGAGTTTGAACCGAGTTTGAGTTGAGAGAGGGGAGAGAAGAGAGGTCATGCAAAGTGGAGAAAAAAGCACTCTTATAGAGTGTTGCTTAATAATCGTATGTTTTTTCCAAATAATCGGTATTGTGTACTTGACAAATTAGCAGTAATTTTGCACCCGATTAAAAATGCGCCTTTTTTGAGGCTATAAAAGTAAAAATTTTAATAAAAATATTAATATGAGTACATTTCAACAACATTTGCAACGGATGTTCATCCTCGTAGCGGTCTTTTTGCTGCCGATGACGACTTCGTTGCGCGCACAACAGTTGCCCGATCCGCATTTCGAGGATTGGAGCGGCTCTAAGTTTGATGGCAAAGAGCAGCTTAGAAACTGGAACGCATCCAACGTGGAGCAACTCAGTTTTAAGTTTAACTTTGCCCACAAGGAAGCAGGCCGTTCGGGTTACTGTATGATGGTACAAGACCAAGACGTCGGTGCCGCAGGTATCACCGAGACTTCCCCGGGTTATTTCTCACTCGGTCAGCCTTGGGTCTATCTGGAGAGCTTGACCAAGATCAGCGAAGCGACAGCCGGTACAGCCGGCGGTATAAGCTGGAAACACCGTCCGGACTCGATGTCCGTGTGGATCAAACGTACCGGTAGCAACATTGACAAAGAGGACTTCTATCTCCTTTACTACGCATGGTCGGGAACGGCTGTGGGTAATAAGTTCAAAGGCAAAAACGGTAAGTGTACCTCGGTCACCAAACAGGACGAGGAGTCGGATGTCCGTTATGAGATGGATGGTAACGAGTGTGGTACTGCCACCAAGGCAAACCAGATTGCCGAGGGAATGTGGCGTGAACGCAAGCAATACGGCAACTGGACGAATATCCGCGTGCCGATTTACTATTTCAACAGCGATGCCCCGACCAAGATGAACATCATCTTCTCGGCTTCCAACTATCCGAACTACCGCGCTAACAGCGGTCTCTATGCCGGTAACAGCCTGTATGTCGATGACGTAGAACTCATCTACTCCTCGAAGATCCAGAAGCTGTTCATCAAAGGCAAAGACGGCGTCGAGAAGGAATGGAAGGGTTTTGACCCGAACTCGACCGAAGTGCAGGTCTATTCCTTGGGTGAGACCGCAACGACAATCCCGGATGTCGTAGCTACCCGTGGTGCGGGTTCGCTCACCAACGCCCGTGGTAAGACGGTTTCTTTCTCGGGACGTGTGCTGTCGGGAAGCGAGATCACCGTCACTAAAGGTGACTTGGAGAGCACGCCGACACGCATCCTCGTCAAAGCCGAGGACGGTAGTTCGCAGACCCTCTATCAGATCCAGTTCCAACGTGCCCCGAGTAGCAACGCCAGTTTGGCAGAGGTGACGGTTAACGGCGAGACCTATTCCGCTTTCCGTCCGGGTCAGACGAACTATAACGTAGAGCTGCCTTACGGCACAACCGCTGCTCCGGTTATCGGTTACACCGCAGCCGAGGACGGTCAGGTGGTCACGGTGACGCAGGCTACTTCTCCGACGGGAACGGCTACTATCCATGTGACCGCTCCGGACGGCGTCTCGACCATGACATACACCCTCTCGTTCTTCGTGGGTCAACTCAAAGATGTGACCTTGCAGGACATCAAAGTGAACGGCAAGTCGATCATCGGCTTCACGCCTTCGCAGGCAGTCTATAAGGTCAGTCTGCCGGTCGGTACTCCTTCGCTGACGGTGGAGCCGGTTTCGGCTTATCCTGCCGGCGAACAGACCATCACCATCACCCCGAATCCGCTGCCCACAGGCGAAGCCATCAACGGAACGACCGTGCAAGTGGTAGTAGCTGCTCCGGGTGCTACTTCGACCAAGACCTACAAACTCAACATCAAAATCGAGGAGTCTTCGTACTCCTATTTGGCTGATTTGCAGGTAGTCGGCGAACAGGTGTCGGACATCAACCCCTCCGTCTTCAACGACCCGACGATCTTGGCGTTCGATCCCGAGGTGACGACTTATTACGTCAACCTCAAGATGGGTACCAAAGAGTTACCGTACATCCTTTATACCCCGGGTGACGAGTACCAAACGATCACTATTGATGATGGTGGTCTCGATGGAACAACCCGTATCTCCGTCTTGGCAGGAAACCGCTCCGACCAGACGGTCTATAAACTCGTTTTCTCCACCGCTAAATCGGAGATCTCAACCCTCTCCGGTCTGGAGATCGGTGGTGTGCCTGTGGTCGGTTTCGCGTCGGATGTGACGAACTATACGTACGAGCTTCCTATCGGAACGACCGTCCTGCCGGAGATCACTCCTATTCCCGGAGACGAGTTCCAAGAGATCAGCGTGACCACCGGTGGTGTCAACGGTAAGACCCGTATCTCTGTAACGGCAGGTAACGGCAATACGACCAATTATTATATCACTTTCTCTGTGAAACGGTACGACGACAACACGCTCAAGAGCCTGAGTGTCGGTCCGTACTACAGCTTGCAGGACGAGAACTATCACCCGATCGCTTTCGACCCGCTCCGTAATGACTACTACGTGAAACTGGAGAAAGACTCCCTGCCGACCGTGCATTTCGAGCTGCAAAACGAGGAATACCAAGACACAGTTGTCATCCGTCCGACCTCGGCAAACGGCAAATACAAGATCACCGTTCGCCCGACCAACGGTCTGAGCCGCACGTACACGATCCAGTTTGTCTATAAGAAATCGGACAACACGGCATTGCAGATGATCTATGTCAACGACACCATCAAAGGCGTAGTCACGCCGCTTCCGGATTTCGCACCCGATAAGATCGACTACACTTTCACCCTCGACACCGGAACAACCGTCATGCCGGACGTGATCTACGACCTCTCCGAGCCTTCGCAGGTTGTGACCAAAACGTGGGATGCGAACAACAAACGTGTCGTACGTCTCTCTGTAGTAGCTGAGAGCGGTGCGAAACGTACCTATAAGATCAAGTTCATGGTACCTTCCGCTGCCAGCACACAGCTCGATAGTATCCTATTGGTGGAAGGCAACGACACGATCCTGCTCCCGGGATTCAAGAAAGATGTCTATGAATACACCTATCCGCTGACGACGGAGACCTGCCCGAAGATCTTGGCGGTTAAGGCAGTGGAGGATCAGCAGGTGACGATCACCGCTCCGTACGCAGCAGGTATAGCTACCGTTCTCGTCAAGATGGAGGAGAGCACCTCGCAATACACCATTGACTTCGTCAAAGCGCCTTCTGCAGCCGTTCAGCTGAGCGATATTCTCATCAATGGTGTCAGTCTGGAGGGCTTTGTGCCGACGCAACTCAACTACACCGGTCTCACATATCGTGACCAACTGCCGACGGTAGAGGGCATCGCCTCGAATGCGACAGTAGAGCTGCGTTGGAAAGAGAACACCGCGTACCTCAACGTACACGATGAGGCAGGCAGCAAGGTCATCTACTCCCTTGCTTTCACCCGTGAGCTTTCCGGAGACAATACCCTCGAAGGTATCTTCGCTGATGGTGTACTGATCGACGGCTTTGCGAAATCGCAACTCAACTACACCTTCGATCTGCCTGCCGGTAGCGCGTACCCCGTGCTCACGTACGAGGTAGCTCAAGACGCCGAGGTAGTGTTCTTCGGTCAGGTGGCAGAAGGCAAATGGGCAGTTGTCGTGCGTGCTGAGAACGATGAGCCGCAGACCTATACCGTGCAGTACAACATCGCTAAGTACAGCGATGCTACGCTCGTGAACATGGAGTTGGCAGGTTTCAGCCTGTCTCCGGCTTTCGATTCGAATACCTTCGATTATGCGGTGACGATCGATGAAGGAGCTTCGCTGCCCAAACTGACAGTCGAGACTCGTCCGGGTCAGACCATCTTGCAGAACAACGCAAACGACACCTTGCAGCAAGTCATCGTCTTCGCGGAGAACGGTGCAAGCAACACCTATTCCGTGCGTTACACCCGTCAGCTGAGTAGCAATGCCCTCTTGGCGGACATCCTCATCAACGGTGTGAGTCTCGAAGGCTTCGACCCGACGGTGGAGAACTATATCGACTCCTTACCGCGTAACACGCAAGTAGTGCCGAACGTCTTCCCGATAGGTCAGCTCTCGAACCAGACCATCACCACTTATTTCAGCCGTCCGAACGGTGTGACCCTTATCCACGTGGAGGCACAAAATGGTACCGAGAAGGACTACACGATCGCTTTCCCTGTTCGTCAATCCAACAACACTTTCTTGGGCGACCTCTATCTCGATTCCGAGGACGCAGAGATCAAGTTCAAGCCTGCTACTACGGACTACGAGGTCATCCTCCCGTACGAGGCTAC
This sequence comes from Paludibacteraceae bacterium, assembly GCA_017542915.1. The sequence goes on along the minus strand of JAFXWI010000058.1, from coordinate 8,488 downwards.
CGAGTGCCCGAAGATGGTCTATGAGAAAGCCGAACCCGAGCAGCGTATAGATGTTGTTTCCCGTCCGATCGGTCAGACAAGTCAGATCATCATCACGGCGGAGAACGGCGACACGCGCACGTATAATATTGCTTTTAAACGCGCGGTCCTCAAAACCCGCAACATCCTTGCAGCAATCCATATCAATGAGCTGGATAGAGACCTCAGTCTGAAAGACAAAGACCAACGTGATTTCAATGTGGAGATGCCGTTCGGTTCTCGTTCCATGACGATTTCATACGAGAAATCGTACCCCGAGCAGACCGTCTTCGTGCAGCCCGGTGGAGTGACTGATCCGACGATCATTACAGTCAAAGCCAACAACGACTCCGTAGCCGATGAGGTCTATCGTATCATTCCGTCTGTGGAGAAAAATAACCCGGCGGTAATTACCTCTATGACACTTAATGGTGTATCATTGCCTGGCTTCAATCCGTATAAATATTCGTACATCGTTCCGGTAGAGAACAAACATATTATCCGCTACACGGTAAATAAGGGTGCAGATATCAATGTTCTCGAGCAAAATGAGAAGCATTGGCAAGCAGAGGTATCATATGGAAGTATAGTGACAACCTATGATCTTTGGTTCTATTATACCAATGATGTGCTGCCAAATACTGATTTTGCAGATTGGGAGAATGCAGCATACAAAGGAAGGAAACCTGTCGGGTGGAATACATTAGGTAATGTCACTGCCGGAAAGAGTTTCACACTAGTCGGAACATATACTACCGGAAATGAGGTAACGCAGGATGGTTCTAATTCTGCTGTTAAGATGGAGACCAAATACAATGCGTTCCCGCTCGGAGGTTTCGTACCTGCGTATATTACGCTTGGAAATATTTCCTATGATTTCTCCGTAGCTGCAGGTTCGGACTTTGGTGTCTCAGGCGGTATTACCTTCCGAAACTCGCCGGATATTTTCCGTGTGACTTATAAGCAGCCTTCCGTTAGTGGTAATGGTCGTATCGTATACCAGATGACAGGTTCGCTTTCTACGCAAGAGATAGTATATCCGACATCTAAGCAAACATCTTATACTACTGTTGATATAGATTTGATGGAAACTAATGAGCTGGCAGGTATTCCGCAAAGTTTGAATGTCATTCTGAATTCGTATGAAACGGAGTCCGGTAAGAATGGTTTGGAGGCAGGATCCGCTACAATGTATGTGGATAAAGCTTTGTTCCTCTTCAACCATACCCTTGTTTCGATGAAAGTCGATGAGGTTACCGCTACTAAATCCGGAAATACTTTCACTGCAACACTGACGGATCCGGAGCGTGTTGAACTTCCTGTTCTCTCCTTCACCGGTGAAGTGGCAGACCAAGCCCAAGATGTCGTATGGGCTGCACCTACCAAGGATGCGGACTTTGAGATCCGCACCGCAGACATCCGTAACTGGGCTGAGAACGGTGTAGATTATACCGATTACACCCTGACCGTTAAACGTCCGTTGGATGAGGTGAATGTGCTGAGCGCACTTCTTGCTGCCGGTGACACGTTGAATATCTTCAATCCGGCAACGACGAGCTACACCGTCACCATCCCGTCGTCGCAACGCAACCTCCCTGACCTGCAACCGATACCCGGTTCGTCACTCCAACACGTGACCACCGCTTATAGCGAGACCGACTCCACCATGACCATTACCGTCACGCCGGAGAAGGGTGATGCTAAGGTTTATACCGTGAAGTTCGTGACCGCACTCAGCGATGATGTGACCCTCAAGGCGCTCACTGCCGAAGGCATCACGTACAAGCCCGACCAGAAGACGTACGACATCACCGCAACCCGTCTGCCGCTTATCTCTTTCGAGAAACAAAGCGACCTGCAGACCGTCGTGCTCAACAACGGCGTACTGACCGTGACCGCAGAGGACGGCGTTACCACCGGTACTTATACCATCAACCGTCTCGATCCGGTCATCACTCCGAACGGAACGATCTCCGAGTTCGAGCAGAAAGGTAATGTACTCAACGACTTCGGTGGCACTACGTACGAGAAAGAGGCTGCCAAACCAACGGACTACATCACCTTCACTCGCGCACAAGTTACCGACTCTGTGATCTTCGTACAAGCTTCGGATAAGATGACTTGGGCAGTTCCTGAGACCGAGAAGATCTACACATGGTCGTATCCGACCGATGAGTCCACGAACGCAAACCTGAAGATGATCACCATCAACGGTGAGGACTACCAAGACTTCATCCCGAGTGAGTTGAACTATGAACTGACTTCAGATTCAACGCTCGTCATCGTAGCCGAGCCTGCGGAAGAGGTTCAGAAACTCGTGACGACCTTCGAACTCGTGGACGGCGGTGTGCTCTATTCGACCCTCGTTACCGCTCAGAGCGGTGCACAGCAGACGTACCGCGTACGTATCACGCATCCGAAGAGCGACATCGCTACCCTCAGTGCGATCTACTTGGATAGCCTCCTCATCGACGGCTTTGCACCCGATAAGTTCAGCTATACCGTCACCCTGCCTGCCGCTTCCGGTGCTAAACTCGTTCAGCCCAAGATGCCGAACATCACTTATGTAGCCGGACAAGCCGGTCAGACCATCATCGTCACTCCGGGTAAACTGAACGGTGATGAGACGACCATCGCTGTACAGAGCGAAGACAAGAACGCCGACACCGAATACACCATCTCTATCCGTGCGCAGAAGAGCTCTTGTGCTGATCTCACGGGTATCACGGTCAATGGTGTGGCACTCGACCACTTCGAGCCGGGACGCCACCATTACTCCGTATCGCTCGCTACCAACGACATCAACGTGGACTACACCTCCGATGACCGCTTCCAGACGGTTACCACGACTGTGCAGACCCTCAAGGCAGGTCATGAGTACCACTATACCTTGCATGTGGTAGCAGAGGACGGTACCGCTTCCGATTACCTCGTGGAGATCTACGTGGACAATCAGTCGAACGATGCGCAGTTGGCGAACATCCTCCTCAACGGACGTTCGATGGATCGTTTCGAACCGCTCTATAACAGCGACATCATCTTCGATGGTGGTAATAACAACTACGAGATCAAACTGCCGGCAACGACCAAGATGCCGGAAGTAAGCGCACAGCTCAAGATGGACGGTCAGCACGTCGAGATAGAGCATCGACGCGATGAGCATCTGAACATCGACTCGATCCTCCTCGACGTAACGGCAGTAGATAGTGTGACCCATAATATCTACGTCCTCCGTTTCATCCGTCCGATGTCCACCAACTCGCAGTTGAGCCTCATCGAGATCAACAACGAGCCCATTGCGGACTTCGAGCCGAACACCTATTTCTATTCATATGACGTGAAGTCGGGTGAGGAGATGCCGCGTATCACTGTAGAGACGGCGGACGAAGCGGCTACGTACGATGAGCCGGACTACTCCCACGAGGGACGTATCACCATCACCGTCTATGCGCAAGACTATGCGATGGATAAGAATCATAAATCCACGTACACCATCGCTGTGAACGTCAAGAAATCAGATGTAGCTACCCTCGATATGATCTATCAGGGTCGTGACTCCCTCCCGGGCTACAAGCCGACGACCTTCTACTATGCGTACGAGTTAGGCGCCGATGAGACCTTCCCGGATCTCAGTTGGCAGGATCCGGATAACTATCCGACCGTTTCGCCGATTGACACCGTTGAGTACGATCCGGTAGCCCAGAAACTCGTTCGTCAGATCAAGGTAACGGCAGAGGACACCACCATCTCCAACACCTATACCATCGCTTATACGATCCGTAAGTCCGATGTGGACACGCTCCAGATGATCTTCATCGGTAGCAAACCGCTGCCGAACTTCAAGGCGAACATCATGGAGTATGAGTACAAACTGACGGCTGCTGAGGTAGTAGCGCTCGATGGTGAACTGCCGGTGATTGACCCGATACCGGGCGAGGAAGGCAAGCAGAAGATTGAGGTCCTCCAAGTACGTGATAACTACGGCGTGAAGACCATCGGCTACAAACATGTAGTGACGGTAACCGCTGCAGCTGGTAACTCGCGTACCTATACCGTTCATTACCCGCGTGAGCTCTCCGATGACGCTACGCTCAAGATGATCTTCGTGGACGAGAACCCGCTGCCGAACTTCGATGCCGAGCGTAACAGCTATAAGATCGAACTCGACTACGGTGTGCCTGTTCCGAACGTAACCGAAGCGGCTAAGGACTTCCAATCTGTCAAACATAACCAGCACGGCGACACCGTCGAGATAATCGTCACTGCCGAACTGGAGACTGTACAGAACGTCTATACCCTCGTCTTCGAGCGCCGTAAGTCGGATGTCACCATGTTGCGTAACATCATCCTCTTGGACGCAAAGGGCAAACAACTGCCGTACGACCTCTTTGCCTTCCAGTCCAAGTTGTACGACTACACCATCGAGATGCCGTACGTACCGGGTGACACGACCTATGCCCTGCCGGAGATGGCTATCGAATTCGAGGATCCGCTGCAAGATACAGTGATCACTGTGGATATCCTCAAGAAGACGCAGAAGATCGTTACCGTACGCGTCATCGCTCCGAACGGAGAGGACGAAGCCGAGTACAAACTGTTCTTCGACTTCATGCGTAACGACGATGCTTTCCTCACCGAGATCAAGATGGCTGTCAACGACTCGACCTTCGCGCTCATCAAGGGCTTCAAGAGCAACACATACAGCTATATCTACGAGCACCCCTATGGCTCTGACAGCTCGCAGTTCATCTCTCCTGCCAACGTGAAGGAGAAGATCGCGTACGCCAAGAGCGACCCGCTCGCTACCGACTCGATCTATGTGGAGGCAAACGGTACGATCCGCATCGTAGTGACCGCACAGGACGAGAAGACGCAATCCATGTATTCGATCCAGCAGAAGATCGGTAAGGACACCGTGGACTTCATCCGGATGATCTACCTCGATGGTGTCGAGCTGCCGAACTTCCGTCCGGATAGTATGGACTACGTCTATAAACTGCGTAACGGTTCCGGTTCGTGTCCCGAGATCACAGCGGTAGCTATGTCCGGCAACGCAGAGGTATCCATTACCCAGAAATCGGTGAACGAGACCTCCTTCGTCATCTGTCAGTCGGATCGTGACAAGAACACGGAGAACTACCGTACGTACCGCATCTACTTTGAGGAATCGACCGTCAACGATGGTATCACCGCTACCGAGAAGGATGTCTTCATCCGCCGTGTTGCCGGAGCTTGCCAGCTCTTCGTAGCAACGATCCGTAAGGACGTGACCTTCATCCTCTATGACCAGACCGGACGTATGCTCTACCGTGAGATGATACCGGATGCAGAACCGAATGCCATCAAGGTAGAGCAAGACGGCTTCGATCAGGATGTGCTCCTCAACGTCGATGTAGACCCGAATGCGGGCGTCTTAGTGGACATCAACCCGAACCAGATTTACTTCTACTCCTTCGTCAAAGGAAGAGGCAAAATCATCAAGTCCGGTAAGATCATTGCACTCCCGTAAACGGTCAATATCCGTTAAAAACAAAAAAAATCCCACGTATATTTGTGTATGTGGGATTTTTTTTGTAACTTTGCAGCCGATTTTGTAAATTCGAAGAGGAATACTATGACAGAAATGAAACAATCAACACGTATTCAGACATCTATCCTGAATGCGTCAGAAAAGAAAGTACTGGTTTGGCTCGGCAATCATCTGCCGAAATGGGTGACCAGTGATATGATGACCTTTGTAGGTATCATCGGTGCCTTTATGTGCGGTTTGGGCTTTGCCCTTACGTGGTATGGTATCTATTGGCTTTGGCTCTCTGTAGCGGGTCTGTTTGTACACTGGTTTGGCGATTCGCTGGACGGTACCATCGCTCGCGTGCGTAACCAGCAACGTCCGCTTTATGGTTATTATATTGACCATAACGTGGATACCATCACCGAGGCAATGATGTTCATCGGTGCCGGTCTCTCGCCGCTGATGCACATGAGTATCGCCTTGGCGATCTACTCCGCGTATCTGGCTATGACGGTCTATGTGAGCATCAATGCGCATATCAAGAGTGAGTTCAAACTCACCTATGGCAAACTCGGTCCGACGGAGTTCCGCGTCATCATCGCGATCGCGAACATCCTGCTGATGTACGTACCTTTCCTCACCTCCTATCATCTGACTGTGGAGCTTGCCCATCGTACCTTTGTGCTCAGCACACTGGATATCACGGGTATCATCATCTTAGTCATTCTGACGATTATCTATCTCAATAGTTTCTTCAGCGACGCACGTTGGTTCGCTGAGAAAGATCCGTTGATCAAGAAGAACGATGACAAGTAAGGGGTTTTGGAATATGTGCCTCCGGTACGCCGAGTTCGCGGCTTCTACGCTCGCGGGCACGGCGGTGGATATGTTCGTCCTGTGGATATGTTCGCACTATCTGCTCGACGGTAGCTACTGGAGGGAATATATCCTGTCTCCTTTCATCGGTTTTGAGTTCGCCGTACTTACGAATTTCGTCATCGCCTATTTTGGCGTATGGCGAGATCGTATCTCGGCGCGCTCCACGAGGTCGTTCTTCCGTCATTATTTGGGGTACAACCTCTCCTGCACGGGCGCTTTCTTAATCCGTCTGTGCATCCTCCTTCTCTTAGAGCGCCTCTTTAGTTGGGACGTGTTGTGGTGTAACCTGACGGCGATGTGCTTCTCCGGTCTGCTCAACTTCGCCCTCAACGAAAAAGTGGTCTTCCGTCTCAAAAAAGACAAGAAAACCACCTCTAACCTCTAACCTTTCAACTTTCAACTATCAACTTTCAACTATCAACTATCACTTCCAGTGATAACCCAACGTCAGTGAGAAGGTCTGCGGCAGGATCAGCGCATTGGCGATGTCCTGACCTTTCATCTCACTATAGAAGCCTGCTATATCCGACAGGCTGACTTTGTAGTGGAAATTGATCTGCATACCGAACCGGAACTCATATCCCACCAGCACGCATAGACCGAAATGGTTGTTATGCAGCGTGTAGAGACGGCTGTAGTCGTATCGCTCCAATGGTTTTTCAGAAGCCTTGGCAGAACCAAAAGCCGGAGCTTTGGCTGCGGAGGGCAAGGGATTATCCACGGGTTTGTACTTACCGGTATTGGAAGCAAACGTGAAGTGAGTGAAGATACCACCGCCGAACTGTATGTAGCCCTGTCTCATGTTTCCGAAACGACCGAGGAAATAGATCGGTATATCGATACCAAACGACCAGAGGTGGTTCGTGGTGTCCGAAGCAGCGATGTTCAGCGTGTCCTTGACGGAGAAATGGTTCTGCTGCGCCGTGAGCAGTACCTGCGGTTGTATCGTGAAATTCTTGGTGATCCGGAAATCCACAAACCCGCCTAACTCCGCACCGATACGCATGTGGGAGTGCATCGTGTGGTGGTCACGGGTGATGATGAAGTTATTGAGGTTAGCTCCGGCCAATATACCGCAGGTCACTTTCTTGGGCAGTTTCTCCTGATCGAGGGAGTCTAACATCCGCTCTGTATTCCATTCCGTCAAAACCTGCGAAGCCGATTTGATACCTAACTTCGTACTGTCATTGCTTACCGCCGTCTGTGCGTTCATCTCCAACGCCACAAGACCTATCATTACTATAATAAATATCTTTTTCATAATCTTATATTTTTTGACCGCTTTGCTAAAGGACAATAGACCGCTTCGCTGAAGGACAATAGACTTGTCACTATCGACTAACGACTATCGACCAACGACTATCGACCAACAATTTTACAGTGCGATTCGCACAGTGATCTTCACGCCGTTACGACCCCATGCGCCTATTTTCTTACGTCCGTGAACCATGACCGGATGGCCGTTCTCGTCGAACATCGGCACGCCTGCTCCGTCTCGTTTCTGGATCATATAGGGCAGCTCGTAGTCGTTGTAGGTCAAACGACGGATGTAGTCAATACGGATGAACTTGAGGATGTTCTCAAATCCCGCGGTGAACTCCATATACGGCAGTTTGCCGAGGGGAGAAGTCGTGCGGTAACTGTCGCGGATATATCCGCTGTTGTCAAACGCATTCTCGATATTTCCGTCTTTCCAAGGCGTATGCGGCAGGTCGTACAGACCCGAACCGGTCTCCAGATAGGGGTTGTTCTTCTTGCTCAACCCGCCGTAGAAACCCGAGAAACTGATTACGCCGCGCAGCTTCAGTTTGCTGATACCCGGAATACGGTTCATGATCCAGCCCTTGAAATAATACGTCAGCTGAATACCCACGTACTGATCCATGATGAACTCCATCGGTTTCATCTGGTTGAAACCGCGCAGGGAGAGGAAGATGCTCGTTGAGGTATTCGGGATATAGAGTTTGGTGAACGGCGCTTTCTGCCAGATCATACCACTATATACACGCGTGTCGAGGTGTCCGAACGCCGAGAACCAGAATCGTTTCTCGAAGAGGAACTCGGTCTTGTTATAGAAGT
>JAFXWI010000057.1 GCA_017542915.1 Paludibacteraceae bacterium | reverse complement strand
ATAAGTATGGGGACTAAACGTTTAATACGGTCTTTATCACCATCCTAAACTCGGCCTTAATCCATACTTAGATGTTAAATCGGGTGCAAAGATACAAATAAATTTTTAAATATACAACCTAAATCTTATGGGAAAAGTTAAGTATGCAACCGGTATTGACCACGTCTCCGGTTCTTTGGCTAAGCCGAAAGTAAAAGATGGTCACTCTTGTGGTACCTACCTCATCGGTACTCACCGAGTAGCTCCGACTCAGAATCCGGATTGTACTCGTCTCTTCATCCGTGAGGCAGACACGTACAAGCGTACGACTCCGGTCACTGCCTTAGAGACCAAGGCTCGTAGCCGTTTCGCTGCCGTTCGTGCAGCCGTAGCGGAGCGTGCAGGCGACCTCTCAAAGATGTCCGCTGACCAGCTGGCTTTCGAGGCTCAGAAAAACCTCGCCGATGGCAAAAAGACCATGCAGGCATACCTCTGGAAGATCTGCGGCGAAGCCTACGATCAGGAACACCAAGGGTAAGTAGTACGATGTACGAATGTGCGATGTACGAAGGAAGAAAGCGCTTTCGGGCGCTTTCTTTGTTCATTTTGTAATGTAAACTTTGCAAAAATGGATCATTTTGGTATTTTTTAACAAAAAATTTGCACATATCGAAATTTTTTTGTACCTTTGCCGCCCAAATTGTATATTATACCTATAATGGAATAATAGTTTAATTAAATTTATTGTTTAACTAATTACTTAAGTGTATGAGAAAAGTATTACTTTGTTTGGTCATGGTGCTCTTTGCTACATGGGCAACGGTACAGGCTCAAGAAGTTATTACCTTAACCGGTAATATGGAAGAAGAGCTGACTCCGGGTAGCACCTACGCCTTTTATGATTCAGGCGGACCAAGTGCCGATTATGGCACTAGTCAAAGCTACACGGCTACGTTCACTTGTACGGGAAGTATTACGATTAACTTTTCGTCATTTGCAACGGAGTCCTCATCCAGTTGTTACAACTGGGACTACATGCTTATCTATGATGGCAATGCGACGGAAGGCGAATTGCTTGGAAGACTCCAGACCGGCTGTGCGTCTGCAACCATCACTACAAATGTAGATTATGTAGCTCAGTCCGGTACGCTCACCATTGAGTGGCATTCGGATGGCTCTACCACGGCTGCCGGTTGGGAAGCTACCATTACAACGGAAGCTTCGGCAGGTCAGACTTGCGACAAACCGGAGTCGGTGGAGGCAAACGACGTAACGTCGAACTCCGCAACGATCAACTGGATCGGTACGGCTGCTGCTTACAACCTCCAGTACAAAGGCGCTTCTGATGCGGACTGGACGCTGTTGAAGAACCTAACGGGTGGTTCCTATCAGTTGACAGGCCTCGTTTCGAACACGGCTTATCAAGTACAGGTACAGGCTATCTGTGGTGAGAACACCAGCGGTTGGAAAGCCGTTTCGTTCAACACGCTGATTGGTCTGCCGTACGCAGAGCATTTCAATGGTACGTCTGCACCGAGTGGATGGACAGTTTGGTCAGGTCAATTGCAAGCTGATGGATCTGCTACTCGCACCAGCAGTTCTGTTTGGTCCTTCGGCTCAAACAATGGTGTCTTTGACAATCACGCTCGCGCAAACATTTATGGAACCGGTTGCTATAGGTGGCTTCAGACCCCGGCTATTCCTATTCCGGAAATGGAAGAGGACGATCCGGGCTTCCAGATGTACTTTAACTTGGCGTTGACCAAGTTTTCGGGTACATTGGTTGAGGTTGACAAGACCCTACAACAGGACGACCGTTTTATCGTTTTGGCTTCGATTGATGAGGGTGCTAACTGGACTATTCTGCGTGAGTGGAATAATACCGGTTCGTCCTATGTGTACAACGATATCGCTGTGGCAGGAGAAGAAGTTGAGCCGATTGACCTGAGCGCTTATGCCGGTCAGACGGTTCTTTTGGCGTTCTACGGCGAGTCCACCGTTGCAGGTGGAGATAACAACATCCACGTAGATGATGTAGTGATTGAGAAGACCCCGACTTGCTTGAAGCCGACCGCTCTGCACGCTGTAGATGGTGCGGCTACGAGCTCTACGCTGCCTGTAGCATGGACAGCGAACAGCAACGAGGAGAACTGGCGTCTCCAATACAAGCCGACAGCTGATTCTACGGCTGTATGGACCACACTCGATATCGCAGCTAATCCGTACCCCATCACCGGTCTCAGTGCTTTCACGGAGTACGAGATCCGCGTAGCAGCTGTATGTACCGCTGAGGACTATACCGACTATGGTAAATCTATTTTTGCCAAGACCGCAGCTGTTGTGCCGTTCGCTCAGAGCTTTGACACCACGGCTATGCCGGGTGAGTGGAAACGTTATGAGGCACTCTTGGAGGAAGTTCAGCAAAGTGGTGCATCGCTCGTAGCTGCCACGAAGGGATGGAGTGTAGGTACACAGAATGGTGTCTTTAGCAATGAGCACCTCTATCTGAATATCAAGGATTCGACCAAATACTGGTTAGTAAGTCCGGTAATCGAGATGTCGGCTGGCTATCAATTGACCTTCGACCTCGCTTTGACTACCAAAGCCGGTTCTACTCCTACAGCCGTTACCGCCGGTGAGCAGAATGACGATATGTTCATCGTTCTTATCTCTACCAACGGTGGAGAAGAGTGGGAGGCATTAGGTACTTGGGGTAACCAAGGTCAAGGTTCTTCGTTTGATGGTATCAAAACCGAGGGTCAGACCATTAAGTTTGACCTGAGCGAATATGCCGGTCAGAGCATCCTATTGGCGTTCTACGGTGAGTCCACCGAGGCTAACGGCGACAACAACCTCCATATCTCGAATGTAGCTATTGACCTGATTCCGGCTTGTGAGCGTCCGCTCAGTATCACCATTGGTGAAGTGACCGGTTCTACGGCTTCTATCTCTTGGGATGCAGACGAGGACGGTCAGTGGGAGTACGGCTACGTAGCTAATCCTGCAGCTGACTTCACTCCGGCTGCGAGCGATTATACCGGTTCGACCGGCGATATGTACGTTGATCTGACCGAATTGGCTGAGACAACCGATTATATCTTCTTCGTTCGCCGCGCTTGTGACGAGACCGAGAAGAGTGAGCCGCTCATGAAGACCTTCAAGACCCTCCAGACTCCGGCTGCTCTGCCGTATAGCTGCACCTTCGAGGATGGCAACGGATGGTTGCTCATCAACGGTGATCTGCCGAACCAATGGGCATACGGTACCGCAGTTGCTAAGACTGGTACGCACGCGCTCTATGTATCTAATGATCATGGTTTGACGCATGCTTATACCTTCGGTACCTACGGCGCTTATGCTCCTGCTATGGTATATGCTACCAAGACCTTCTATTTCGAGGAAACGGGCATGTATTCGTTCTCGTTCGACTGGTTGTGTAAAGGTTCGTCTTATTCGGACTACATGCGTGTAGCGTTGGCTCCGATTTCTGTTGATCCCGAGGCTGCTACCACGGCCCCGACCGATTTCAGCTCCAGCAGCTTGCCGGAGGGATGGATTGCGTTGGACGGCGGTTCGCAGCTGGTCGGCAGTGATACATGGCAGAGCCAATTGGCAGAGATCAACATCGAGAACGTAGGCAACTACAAAGTGATCATTGCTTGGCGTAATGACAATAGTTCCGGTACGAATCCTCCGGGTGCTATCGATAACATCAAGATCAGTCGTATCCTTTGCCCGAGACCGGCAGGTTTGACCGTTTCGAACATCACCTTCACCGGCGCTTCTTTCGATTGGAACGAGGCAACGGACGGTATGAAATGGGTATATGCTTGTGTTCCGGCTTCCGAGCCCGAACCGGCAGACGATCAGTTCATTGCGGTAGAGCAGAACTCGCTTACCTTGAGCGATCTGGAGAGCAATACAAACTATGTATTCTACCTCCGTAAGAACTGTGTGGCAGACGGATTGAGCGAGAGCGTTTCTGTCGCTTTCAAGACCCTCAACCCGTTCCAGATTGTCTTGAACAATGGTACTACTACCAACGAGTATGTTCCTTTCTATGGATACTATGTGGATCAAACGACCAAGGGTCAGTTCATTATTCCGGCTGCTCAATTGGAGAATATCCAGTGGGATTCTATTCAGGCACTGACCTTCTTTACCAGCTCGCCTGCATCGAAAGATTTTGGTGCAGCTCGTTTCGATGTCTATATGGCTGAAGTGGACTATACTACGATGAGTGGTGTAGTGGATCTGAGCTCGCTTCATAAGGTAATGTCGAATAAGGCGCTTTCTATCGCTGACAACCAGATGTATGTAGCTCTCGATTCGCTGTATCAATATAAGGGTGGAAACCTCTTGGTTGCCTTTAATCAGCTTACCAGCGGTTCGTATGCAAATACGTATTGGTATGGTGTTTCTGCACCTTCCGGTTCGGCTGCGTACGTGTACGGTAACTCTGGATCGACCGGCGTACAATCCTTCTTGCCGAAGACCGCTATTGACTTCAAGCACGGTGCTGCTCCTGCATGCGCTACTCCGAAAGCCCTGCACGCTATTGACAGCCTGATTACGGCTAACTCGGCTGTGCTGGCTTGGACGCCGCTTAGTCCTGAGACTAATTGGGTGATCCGCTACCGTGAGGAAGGTGCAGAAGAGTGGCAGGCTGTAGTGCCGGTAGCTGCCGATACCTTCAAACTCCTTGAGGGACTGGATCCGGCTACTATCTATGAGGCACAAGTGGCTACTCAGTGCGATGAGGAGACTATCGGCGATTACAGCAGTTCGATCTTCTTCGTTACCGAGTGCGTTCCTGTAGCTGAGGTCAGCGAAGACTTTGAGGGTAACCTCCTCTGCTGGAGCGCTATTCAGGACGAAAGCGGTTATCCGGGTGTATTGGCAAACTATCCGGCGGAAGCTTATAGCGGTACCAAGTTCCTCTATTTCTACTCGAAGGCCAATGATAATCCGGTGGATGAGTATGTTGTCCTGCCTGAGTTGATCAGCTTGAATAATATGCGTCTCAAATTCATGGCTTGTAATGACTATGAGCTCTCCACCAGCATCGAGGGAGCACGACTCGTAGTAGGCGTAATGCCTGCTGCGGCTGATTCCGCTAACTTTGTAGCTCTCGATACCATTGAGTTGACCAGCAATGTATATAGCCAGTTCATTATTCCGTTCACCGCTTATACGGGTGATGGTAAGTTCGTGGCTATCAAGATGTTGGCTGCTTCTCAGTTGGAGGCATCAGCGCTTATCGATGATGTAGTAGTGGAGGAGATCCCGGGTTGTCTGGAGCCTACCGCATTGGTAGTCGTAGCAGACAGTTTGAAATCGAACGCTGCTGTTCTCTCTTGGAAAGCACAGGGCAGCGAGGATACTTGGATCGTACGATATAAGAAAGCGGCTGACCAAGAATGGAATACGCCTGTCTTAGCTTCTGACACTACGCTCAAGATCGAGAACCTCGAGGCTAAAACGACCTATGAGGCACAAGTAGCAGCTTGGTGCGATCCGTCCAGCGAAGAGGCGAAGAGTCCGTTTACTACTTCGGTATTCTTCACCACCGCTTACGGTGTTCCGTTCTTGGAGAATTTCACGGCTACCGGTACTCCTGCTGATTGGAGTCAATATACAGGCTGGCTCGATAGCATCTCTGCCGGTGTGGCTCAGCGTCAATCCGGTTCAGGATGGACAATCGGTACCTCCAATGGTGTGTTTGACCGTCATGCGTACGTCAATATCTATGGTACTACCTGCAATAAGTGGCTGCAAACACCGGCTATCGAACTGCAAGCAGGTATTCAGCTGACTTTCGACCTCGCGTTGACGAAATACTCGGGTACAGCAGCAGCTGTTACCAAAGGAAGTCAAGCCGATGACCGATTTGTCGTTCTCTACTCACTCGATAATGGCGAGAGCTGGTCTATTCTGCGCGAATGGAACAATACCGGCTCTGAGTATATCTATGACGACATCGCTACTACCGGTCAGGAGATCAAGATCGTTCTTGATGACAACTTGGCCGGCAAGAATGTGATCTTCGCTTTCTACGGCGAGTCGAGTGTTTCCGGTGGAGACAACAACCTCCATGTGGATAATGTGAAGATCGCGGCTATCCCGTCGTGTGAGCGCCCATTAGAGTTGGTAGTTACTGCTACGGAGGCTACTTCGGTAACCCTTGAGTGGAATCCGCAAGGCAATGAGGCGGCTTGGATGATCCAGTACAAGAAAGCGGCAGACGAAGAGTGGATCACGCTTGACGAGGCTGCAACGGTTCATCCGTACACCCTTGAGGGTCTGGAGTCTGCTACAGCTTATGAGGTGAGAGTGGCTGCTAAGTGCGGTGACGAGGAGATCTCCGAGTACACCTCTGCTATCAGCTTCTTGACCGAGTGTCTGGCTATCACCACCTACCCGTATGCGGAGGGCTTTGACAGCCTTGCTGTAGCTTCGAACTATGCGCATACCCTGCCGATCTGCTGGAGTTATATCAATACCTGTACCTATAGTTCCTATAGCTATTATCCGACGGTATATGATGGCACTTCGTATGCTAACAGCCCGAATAACTCGCTCAAGTTCTATTCTTCTTACAGCTCTTATACCGATTATGACCCGCAGGATCAGTATGCTATCCTGCCTCAGATGGAGGGTCTGAACGGATTGCGTATCAAGTTCAATGCGCGTAAGTACAGCAGTTATTATAGCGGTGATTCCATCACGGTAGGTATCATGACCGATCCGAGCGATGCGGCTACCTTCGTAGCTATTCAGACTATTAAGCCTGCTTCTACGAGCTATGCACCGTTCGAGGTTCTCTTGAATGCCTATACCGGAGAAGGTCAGTATATCGCCTTCAAGATGTTAGCTGCTAATTCGTCGGTTAGCACTCGTGGTCTCTACCTCGATGATATCGTAGTAGAGGAGATCCCGAGCTGTCTGGAGCCGACAGGTCTGATGGCAATCGATTCGTTGGCTACTTCGACCTCTGTAGTACTCCGGTGGACGGCGCAGAACGCAGAGACCGCTTGGACACTCCAGTACAAGAAAGCTTCTGACGAAGAGTGGATCACTGTTTCGGCAAATACGAATCCGTATGAGTTAAGCGGCCTGGAGGCAGCTACGCTGTATGACGCACGTGTAGCAGCTGTATGTGGCGACACCGAGTCCTCTGTTTACAGCAGTGCTGTTCAGTTCGCTACCGCGTGTGGCGTATACGAACTGCCGTTTGCTGATAATTTCAGTGCCCTGACAAGCGGAATACCTCTCTGTTGGGATAACTCGGAAGGTACTACGACTTCTGAAGCCTATAAGTGGAACTACTACGCGTCAGCTGCAGATACCTGCGTACGCTTTAACTCGTACTCGAATGGTAACGGAAATACCAATATCCTTGCTACTCCTGAAATAGCTCTGACAGCGGATGCTACATTGACTTTCCGTTGGAAGAATCCTACTGGTGGTGCAGCTGAGATCTTTATCTCGAATGACGGTGGTCAGACCAGAACATCGCTCGAGAATAATCTCACCTCCATCTCCTCTTGGACGCCGTATGAGTTCGATCTCGCGGACTACACCGGAGATACCGTAATCATCTATTTCAAGGGTACCAGCAACTATGGTAATGGTGACGCTTATCTCTATCTGGACGATGTGGCTATTACGCTGCAGCCCGCTTGTGGTAAGGTGAAGAATATTGCCGTTTCGGAGATCACCGCTGCTTCTGCTATCTTGGATTGGAGCTCGAAAGCATCTGCTTGGCAGATCGTTTACTCGGCTGATCCGAACTTCAGTTTGGTAGATGTAGAGGAGGCAGATATCTACGATGTAGCGGTTAAACCGTACGCATTGTCAGAACTGCTGTCCGACACCTTATATAACGTGTACGTACGTGCGAACTGCGGTGACGAAGGATTTGGTGAGTGGAGCGATCTCTTTACGTTCCATACCGCCAGTGATTGCCAGATGCCGGATAACCTCGTAGCTTCGGATATCACGATGAACTCGGCAGTGATCAGTTGGAATACCTATGGACAGTCCTCCTTCAACCTCCGTTACAGTACCAATGCACAAGACTGGACGCTGATCGAGGAAGCTGAGATGCCATATACCTTGACCGATCTCGCTCCTTCGACCAAGTACTACGTACAGGTTCAGGTAAGCTGTGCTGAGGCGGATATGTGGTCGTCTTACATCAATGTGAAGACCGCTTATGTAGCTCCGTTCTACGAGCCGTTCGCTGCATCGACTATCCCGGCTGACTGGAGTGAGGCGCAAGGTCTGATGGCTGACGTGCTCGATGGTGAAGCACTCACTACCGGTTCGATTTGGGCATTTGGTACGAACAATAACGTCTTTGACAGCCATGCACGTATCAATATCTATGGTACGACCCGCAAGCACTGGTTGATGACTCCGGCTATCTACAGTATTGGCAATAACCAGCTGACCTTCGATCTGGCGCTGACGGTTTATACTTACGGCAGCTCGGCAGCTCCGACAGCAGGTGGTCAGCCGGATGATAAGTTCGCGGTGCTGATTTCTACCGACGGTGGTGCTACTTGGGCTCTCCTGCGCGAGTGGAACAACAGCGGTTCGGAGTATGTATATGACGCTATCAGCAATGCCGGTGAAGAGGTTGCAATCGACCTGACCGCTTATGCAGGCGAGCAGATCATGATCGGCTTCTACGGCGAGTCCACGGTGTCCAACGGTGATAACAACCTCCACATTGACAATGTGCGTATCGATGCTATCCCGACTTGTATCAAACCGACCGGTTTGACCATCTCGGATGTATTTGCTCACAGTGCAACCTTGGCTTGGGAGTCTGACGCTGCTGCATGGCAGATCGCTCTCGACACCATTGCCGGATTCAACCCTGATACGCTGAGTACGATCCTTGACGTAACGGAGAATCCGTACACGCTGACGAACCTCCTGCCGTCGCATACCTATTATGTATACGTACGTGCGAACTGCGGTGAGACGGACGGTGTAAGCGTATGGACCGCTAAGCAGTCCTTCACGACTACTATCGCTTGTCCTGCTCCGACCGGTTTGGCAGCAGAGCTCACTCCGGGTGACGGTTCGATCGCAACCCTCACGTGGAACGCAGGCGAAGCACAGGAATATCAGGTTGAGTACAGTCTCAATAGCAATATGTTAGACTCGGTTGTACTGAACGTAACCGAGTCGGTAATATACCTGACTGGTCTGACAGCAGAGCAGACTTACTACGCTCGCGTGAAAGCAGTTTGCGGTGAGGAGGATGGTGAGAGTGCTTACAGCGCTGTGATCTCCTTCCTGCCGACCAATATCTACTCGATCGTCGTAAACGATGGTGCCCAGACCAATAGCTACGTACCTATCTATGGTACTTACGTAGACGAGGGTAATACGGCAAGTCAGTTCATCGTTCCGGCAGAGAGTCTGCAAGAGATCCTCTGGGATTCGATCACCGAGTTGACCTTCTACTCTTCCAACGCTTCGATTGACTGGGGTGCTGCTGAGTTCGAGGTTTACATGACTACTACGGAGGACGCTACCCTCGGTGCATTGGTTGACTGGAACAGCCTGACGCAAGTTATGATTGCCGGTAACCTCTCTATCGTGAACAACAAGATGGTAGTAACCCTCAGTGAGCAGTTCCAGTACACTGGTGACAACCTGCTCATCGGCTTCAAGCAGACGGCTGCAGGCTCGTATGTTGGCTGCAGCTGGTATGGTAAGAACACGACCGGCGCTTCTATCGGTGGTTACGGTACGGGCAACAACATGACCCAGCGTAACTTCCTGCCGAAGATGACGATCAACTACGTTCCGGGTCAAGCTCCGTCTTGTATGTGGGCTACGCACCTTGAGGTATCGGATATCACGAAAGTTGGTGCTACCTTCTCGTGGGATGAGGTAGAGGGTGCTAACTGGGAATACGCAGTTGTTCTCGCATCTTCTAACGAAGCTCCGACAGCATTTGCTCAGGCTACTACTAACCCGCTCGTTCTGGATAACCTCGACGAGGCTACCGCATATGTATTCTACCTGCGCAACAACTGCGGTGATGAGAATAGCAAGCTCGTTTCTGTTGCCTTCTCGACGATTGAGGACATCCAGGCCCTGCCGTACTCGACTGACTTCTCAGACGCTGCCGGATGGAAATTCGCTAACAATGCAAACGGCTGGGTAATCAATGGTGAGCTCTTCGTTTCTAACGATGGTACTACCTATGGCTACGACAATGAGGCCGCTTCCGTTTCGTTCGCTACCAAACTCTTCAACTTCGAGTATAGCGGTACCTATACCATTTCGTACGATTGGAAGTGCGTAGGTGAGTACGACGAAGAGGATGGCGCAAACGACTTCATGCGTGCAGCCCTCGTTCCGGCGGATGTAGAGCTGACAGCAGGTGTTGCTCCTGAGGGTCTGACGGAAGAGTACCTGCCTGCAGGCTGGATCGCTATCGACGAGAATGCCGCTCTGGTTAACCAAGAGGAGTCGCAGCACAAGTCCGTAGTCGTTCCTGTAACCGGATTGTATCGCGTAGTATTCGTTTGGATCAACGATGGTAGCGTCTCCAACGGTGTACCCGCTGCTATCGACAACCTCTCGATCTCTCATAAGAGCTATCCGACGGATATCGAGGGCGCGAACGCAGGCAAGGATACCAAGGCGATCAAGTTCATCCGCGATAACCACGTTTATATCATGCTCAATGGTAAGGTTTATAACGTTACCGGACAGGCTGTCGAGCTGAAATAAACGACTCTCTGCATCAGTCTTTCACGACTGCATTGCATCCAAAAGAGCTGCCTTCGGGTAGCTCTTTTTGGTTGCTGATTATCCTACTTTTATTTGTCTATTTTCTACTGTTTTGTCTAAAAGACATTACAAAATGCAAAAAAATGAACAAAAAAGTAACAAAAATTTGTGTAATTGGGATTTTTTTTGTACCTTTGCCGCCCGATTTTGTTTTTTACTAAATTGCCCCGTGAACATTGACATAGACAAAAACATAAAAAACCCTTTGTATGCTTTAGCGCTACGCGCTTTACGTACTTAGCTGCTAAAACTCCTCGCAAGCAAGCTTTCGGATAGTTTTTATCATCTAAGCCCGCAACTCTTCGAGTTAAAGCTTACAAAGGCAATAAACATACAAAACAATTTTATAAAATTCGTTTAATTTGGTTAATTCGTGAACGATAAAAATCAGAGGAAATGAAAATTGTTTTTTAGGGTTATTGCCGAAGGCGTTTGTACTCCGTAAGGAGTGTAGATTTGGGCGATGGAGCGGCATGGGAGCTTGCTCACAAGGACGATCAAGCGAACAAAGATACAAGAGCCCAAAGGGCTACAAATGACTGAGGTGTTTTATAGGTTTTTGTCTAAACAATACCCACTGGGAAACTTAAAATATTATTAAAAAATAGTCTGTGAAACGGTACCTATTCATAGTATGTTGCATGATGATGAGCGCGGGAATCTGGGCGTTCACAAGGCTCACGCCGGAGACCCACCATTTCGTGGCGCTTCACGGCGATTTAGGCTATTCCGCACTGCTCCATACGATACCCGGACAGCGTGCCGGAAGCGGCGTGAATGCCAATATAGGTATAGACTACCGCTTCTTCCGTAATAATTTTATTCTTTCCGTCGGAGCCGAGGGTATGTATGAGCTCAACTCCAATAACCTCCAGTCGGTGGATATGTCCGTGCCGATGATGGATACCGAGGGCGACATCTTCAATATGCACGTGATGATGGATAAGTCCCGCGATAGAAGCCACATGGTCAACCTCAATATCCCCTTGCTCATCGGTGGTGAGTGGAAACGGTTCTATTTCCTCTTGGGTCCCAAGGTGTCGATCAATATGTACGGCTCTACCTCCTCCAAAGCGGAATACACCACCTTCGGAGAGTACGAGCGTTACTACGATGATTTCTACGATATGCCGAACCACCAGTTCGAGTCCGGACGGAAGATGAGCAGCGGTAATATCAAGATGAAGTGGAACCTCAACATCTTGGCTCACGCCGAGATCGGTGCCCGTATCGGTCATATGTACAAGCATCAGATGTTCCGTCTGAACCCTGACCTCGTTCGTATGTACATTGCGCTCTATGCCGATTTCGGAGTGCTCAATCTCCATTCGGCTTCCAAGACCGATGTGGGTACCTTCGGTTATCGCGAGACGGACGAGGGCGTGCAGTTCTACGTACAGCCGCTGATGCTCAGTAACCTTGCTGCGGATGCAGTCTTCCGCAACCTCAATGTGGGCGTGAAGTTCACCGTAGCCTTTGAGTTGAAACAGAATTCAAAATCATATATTTACGATTATCACCGCGTAGAGCGTAATTATCGCAGACGAGGTGGAACACAAGCAATCCATTAAAACGATGAAACGAATCACTTACATACTTTTGATGGCAATGGGCTTGGCAGTAGTTGCGCCCGCAGTTTCGGTATTGGACTCTTCTGTAGCAGCTGTTTATGCAGTGGATGCTCGAGCGAAAGCGAAAGCACAGCGCGAGAAAGAGAAGGCAAAGAAAGCCAAGGAACGCGAGAAAGCCAAAGCCAAAGCTGCCAAGGAGCGTGAGAAAGCGGCTGCTCAACGAAAGAAAGAGCAAGCCAAAGCTTCTGCGCAGAAGCAGAAAGAGCAGCAGAAGCGACAGCAGGCGAAAGCTAAACAGCAGCAGTCCAAAGCTACTGCTAAGGCTACTCCTGCCAAGACCGCTAAGGCGCAACCCGCACAACCGGCTCTCACTGCTGCCGAGGAGAAGGCGCAGTATATGGCAGCTGTAGCAGCTATCGATAAATCGAATGCGAAAGCAGAAGCCTATAACAACCGTGATATCGCCCATCGTCTCGGTTTCTGGGGCCATGTGGGTTACAGCGACCTCTTTACCTCGGGCATTAAGTTCGAGCCTGCTACCAAGACGCAAAACGCCTATGGTTTTGAGACCGAGGACAAAGGGTTTGTAGGTGGCGGTGCCGGTCTCGGTTACCAACTGCGGTACAAGCAGTTTATCTTCACCACCGGCGTGGAGTTCACCTTCTATAACGCCGTTAAGAACCTCTCCTCTTCCGAAGACGGAAATATCTATCGTCATTACGGTATGGAGCCGTACCGCGATGTGATGACGTATTCCTATAAGTTCTCCGATGTGAGCGAGAAGATCATCGGCGGTTTTGCACAAGTGCCTGTCCTCTTCGGTATGGAGTTCAAACGCGTGCCCCTCTTCTGGCAAGCCGGTGTGAAAGTAGGGTATGGTGTTTACAGCAAAGCAACCCTCTCCGGCAATCTCACTACCTCCATCGAGGACAAAGAGCTCATCTCCGGCATGACGAATATGTACAAGCATACCTTGGTGAACGATGAGAAGATCGATCGTCCGTCTAACACCGTCAATTTCGGTCTCAATGTAGCTGCTACGGCGGAGTTCGGTGTCAACCTCGACCGTTGGATCAACTCCAAGGCGCGTGTGCGTCTCTCCGTCTTTGCGGACTACGGTGTGCTCAACGCCCTCAGCTACAAGGCTGCCGACGGTGCGCAGGATATACCGATGCAACTGCCTATCAATCAACCCGGTGTCAGTCCGCTCGATTATACGGTGAACGCTTCCTTTGCTACTACCGCTGCCAAGGATGTGAAGGTCAACCCCTTCCTCGTGGGAGCGAAGATAGCCGTGTGGTTCGATCTGCCGCGTAAGCAGAAAGCTACCCAAGAGTACCCGAAAGCTCCTACACCTCGTATGGGCGTCTATATGTATGATGACAGCTCTGACAAAGCGCTCGGTGGTGTAGCAGTGGAGATTACCAATGTGGAGACCGGCAAGAAACTGCAGAAGAACACCAACCGTCAGGGTCTGCTCCAAGGACGTTTTGCTCCGGGTGAGTACCGTATCTCGGCTACCAAGAACGGCTATTATCCTTCGGATACGATCCTCCAGAAGGTGGAGGTCTTCGATTTCGATACCCTTCGTCTGCCGCTGCAGCGTATCCCGGCACCGGTTATCCCGATGCTGTGCATGAATGTGTATAACGTCCTGACCAACGAACCGATCGAGGCATTGGCTCGTATCACCGCCCTCAACGACACCGCTGTCCTCTATGCAGCTCAGTCGGCGGATGACGGTTTCATCGAGACCACCCTTACAGAAGGTACGTACGTAGCGCACATGAGTGCTGTCGGTTATATGCCGAAAGATGACACCCTCCGTTTCGTACACGACACACTCGATGTCTTCATGCAGCCGATCAAAGAGGGTATCAAGGTCAAGATCGAGAACCTCTTCTTCGCTACCAACAAGACCTATATCCTCCCGCAGTCCGAGCAGTCGATGTCGGATTTGGCGAACTTCCTCTTGGATAACCCGAGCGTGAAGATCCATGTGGTAGGTCACACCGACGCTGTCGGTACGGATGAGGCAAACCAGATCCTCTCCGAAGGTCGTGCTAACTCCGTTCGTAATGACCTCATCAAACGTGGTGTAGCCGCTGAGCGTATCACCGCCGAAGGTAAGGGTGAGAAAGAACCGGTAGCCGACAACGATACCGAAGAAGGTCGTCAGCTCAACCGTCGTGTAGAATTTACCATCACCGACGTCGGCAACGAAGATATTCAACAAATTTATTAAAAATCGTACATCATACATCATACATCATACATCATGAAGAGGTTTCTCTTCTTACATATAGCCCTTTTGTTCTCCGTCCTTTCTTGGGCGCAGACGACACCGATGACCACCTTCCCCTACGAGTGTAGTTTCGAGGAGGGGGAGGATCTATCGGCATGGACCTTCAACTACGGCAACCGGACCACGAAGGATCTCTGGATGGTGGGTACGGCGGTGCATAGCGAAGGCAAACGTTCGCTCTATGTCTCCTCGGACGGTAAGAACCCTAACTTCGGCGGCTCGCCGAATGTGGTGGTCTCGTATCTGCTCTATAAGTTCCCGACCGCTACCAATACCCAGAAATACGATGTCAGCTTTGATTGGAAAGGTATGGGTGATTCCACTACCTCCAAACTGTACGTCATGGTTGCCCGTGAGCAGGATATACAGGCTGCCGGAAACTACAGTATCGATGCCCTCATCAATGCTCCGGGTGGACGTCTGTCCAATGCGCAGATAGGTGCTTGTCAGGCACTCGGCGAGTCCGGCGAGAAATTCGTTTGCGGTAGCGAGTCGTGGCAGAACGTGTCGCTTACCAATGTGGTGAGTGTCAATGCCGCTAACTCGTCCAAGAACTTTGCTTTTATCTTCATCTGGGTCAATAGCAACCAGCAGGATTCATTAGGCTTGACCAGTATCGCTATCGATAATTTCCAGATCAACTCGGCAGCTATCAAGAAGCCGGAGAACCTCATCGTCTATCCGCATTGCGAGGACTCGACGCTCATCGTCTCTTGGGAGACCTCCGGTGCCGCCAATGAGTTTGATATCCAGTATCGTAAGGTCGGGGAGACCGGCTGGACGCATGGCGTGAGCGGTATTACCGAAGGACCGGACGGCTTCGTTCGTGAGGATGGTACTCGTTGCACCTATACCCTCAAGCGTATATTGGAGGGTAGTTACGATGTCCGCATCCGTAGTGCTTTCTACGATCCGGAGGAGAACAAGACCCTCCGCTCCAACTATGTCTATGAGTCGATGATTCTCGTCTATTGTCCTGAGAACCACTGTATCAACTATGTCGATCTCTATAGCCCCAATGTGGTCTGCACCTATGGTATGAACCCCAACGCGCAATCCGGTGCTACGCCTTTTGATAATATAGGTGTAGTTGATTTCGGTCCGGACGCTATCGAGAGTCGCCATACGCTTCATGTCGATCCTACGGAGTACGACCCGCGTACGGATAGTCTTCTGAAGACCGTGCCCGATGGTGCGCTTGCTTCTGTCCGTCTCGGTAACTGGAACTGGGGCGGCGAGGCAGAGTCTATCACCTATGATATACTCGTCGATTCCACGAACCAAGGTATCTTGATCGTGAAGTATGCCATCGTCTTTGAGAACCCTCCCGGACACGATGAGGAAGGTCAGCCGCGCTTCAACTTAGAGGTGCTTGACCAGAACGGTAACTTGATCGACCAGAGCTGCGGACACGCCGAGTTTACCTATGAGTCCGGTGTCGCTTCCGGCTGGAATATAACCCGTAACGGTGACGCAGCTTGGAAAGATTGGACAACCATCGGCGTCAACCTGATGCCTTATCATGGTCAGACCATCAAAGTGCGTTTCACAACGATGGACTGCGGCTGGTCCGGACACTACGCATACGCGTACTTTACTGTCGATTGTGCGAACGCGCATATAGAGACCGAGAACTGTGGTATGCAGTCGCAAGTGACCTGTATTGCTCCGGAAGGCTTTGCGTACGAGTGGCGCGATGAGACCGGTACCGTACGTAGCCATGATCAGGTCTTCGAAGTGGACCCGGGTCAGCATACTTTTACCTGCAAGGTAAGCTTCATCGAGGAGCCGGAGTGCTTCTTCGAGATCAGTACCGTTTCTGCACCGCGTTTCCCGGTACCGGATTATACGTACGAGCCTATCTACGGAGATTGTATGAGCCAACTCAAGTTCACCAATACCTCGCATGTCATGAATAAGTGGGAAGGGGAGGAGACCCATACCACCGAGCCGGTGAACGAGAGTTTCTGGACCTTCCGAAGCCTCACTACCGGTCAGGTACGTACCACCACGACCACGAATCCGGTCTATACCTGTCGCGAACAGGGAGACTCCGTCGAGGTCACCATGACGGTTTATATCGGAGCCGAAAACTCCTGTGACAGTACACGCGTGGATACCATCGTCGTGCCTAATATCGTTCCTCAGTCCACGGAGTTCCATTACTCCACCTGTTCCGAGACGCCGATTAAGTTTGACGGACAGTGGTTTGACCGGGATACCGTCTATGTGGGTACCTTCCCCAATTTTGCGGGATGCGACTCCACCTCTACGCTCTATCTCACCGTCTATCCGGCGCCTAAGGATACCTATCGTCATGACTCCATCTGTTCGAACCAGTATGTGACCATCAATGGTATCAAGTACAACCAGCCGATGGATGACTATCTGATCATGCTCAAGAACGATAATGGATGTGATAGTGCTATCTATCTCACCCTGACCGTTAACCAGCTCTTGGAGGCGAATATACCTCAGATTCCGTATGCTTGTGCGGATGAAGAGCAGATGTTCATCGTCTTCGACATTGCAGCCGGTGTCTATGACAGCCTCGTCATTAAGTTCAATACACCCGGACTCCGCGATACGGTCATCTATGAGCAGGTTTCGTCTGTGGAGATCCCGTATGATGCGAATATCCTGCCGGGTCATTACAAGGCTTCGCTCTATTTCCATCAGTTCTGCTGCGGCGTCTATGCGCAGGCTCGTGAGTTTGACATCCGTTACCGTAGCTCTATCGTGGAGCAGAAGTGGAATGATGTACTGACCCTCCTGAGCCCGAAATACAACGGCGGATATGAGTTCGTTTCCTTCCAGTGGTATAAGAATGATATGCCGCTGCCCGGAGAGAACCACTCGTATATCTATCAGCCGCTGGATAACAACGCAGAGTACTATGTCGAGCTGACCCGCAAAGATGGAGTCACCGTCAAGACCTGTCCTATCCAGCCCGAGTACCACGAGCAGCAGTCGGATTATCCGTCTATTGTGCATGTGAGCCAGATGATGCGCCTGTATATGGAGCAACCGGTGACCGTTTGGTATTACACCGTCTCCGGACAACTCTATAGCACCGTTCATCTGCCGCAAGGATACTGCGACCTGCAGGCACCGGATCATGCCGGAGTATTCGTCCTCAAAGCGGTTGATGCCAACGGCGAATCCAAATCGCAAGTGATGATTGTTCAATAAATAGCCAATCCTACGTGGTCTTTGACATAGACAAAAACATAAAAAACACCTTTGCATGCTTTAGCGCTTCGCGCTTTGCGTTCTTAGCTGCTAAAACCCACTTGTGTGCAAGCACCCAGATGGCTTTTATCATCTCAGCCCGCAACTCTTCGAGTTAAAGCCTACAAAGGCAATAAACATACAAAACAATTTTATAAAATTCGTTTAATTTGGTTAATTCGTGAACGATAAAAATCAGAGGAAATGAAAATTGTTTTTTAGGTTTATTGCCGAAGGCGTTTGTACTCCGTAAGGAGTGTAGATTTGGGCGATGGAGCGTCATGGGAGCTTGCTCACAAGGACGATCAAGCGAACAAAGATACAGCAGCCCATAGGGCTACAAACGACTGAGGGGTTTTATATGTTTTTGTCTAAACATCAACTACAAGGAAATTTTATATGGTAACGAAAAAAGCTAAATAATATGATAAAACGATTCGTACAACTCTTCGTGGTAGCAGCCCTCGTTTTTGCTGCTCCTGTTCAAGCTGTTAGACGGTACTCCTGTAATTTCGAGGACTCGGTTGCTCGTAGCCGTTGGAAACTCAATCCTACAGCTACTCAGAGTATTTATAATCAGTTGGCGAACAAGTGGTATATCGGCGAACCCGGTAACAATGACCGTAACGGTCAGTATGGACTTTTCATCTCGGACGATGGAGGTGTTTCTGCGCATTACCAGAATAAGGGATGTTGGGTTTTTGCGTATGATACTATTTCGTTGGATCCTATCTCCGGAGATTATATGCTGACTTTCGACTATACGGTTATGGCGAACGTGGCAAGTAAATTCGATGGTCTCTATGCCCTTTGGATCCCGGATTCGATCAAGGTTAACTCCGTCGCTACCTCAGGTCTGCCTAAGAGGTACGAAAACTATATCATCCGTCTGCAACCGACGGCGAACATGGACTATCTCGCCGGTACGGTTACGTGGCGTCAGTGCGCCGTGAAGATTCCGGGATCGGAGTGTGACGGTACGCCTCACTATCTCGCTTTCGTCTGGGCCAATGGCACGTATTTACCGCAGCAACCAGGTGCGTTAATCGATAATATCCTTATTACCGACGGAGAGCCTTGCGATCAGCCTACGAACCTTGTGGTCACTCCGAACGGTACCACCGTCTCGCTGGAATGGCAAGGTACGGCTACCGAGTACGAGGTCAGCGCCTACTCCTATGACGGACAAGTCTGGGCGGGACCGAAGATCGTGACCAGTACGCAGACCAACTTCACCGGTCTGCCTGTTGGTCAGACCGACTTCATCGTGCGTGCGAAGTGCGGCGATGACTATTTCAGTCTCAAGACCATCGTCTCCAAGCTCATCTACTACCCCGATCAGATGTGTGTGGATTATCTGAACTTGAATAACGCCAAATGTTATGTTGCCAATTCACAGCCGTCGGATACACGTACTTTCTCGGATTTCCGTCTGGTTAATGCAGTCGATTATGGTCCTGCCAACTCACGCAGCCGTCATACGGTGCATTTCGATCGTACGGAAGTAGAAGCGCGTACTGCTAATATGGCGAAGACCGTTCCGGATGGCGAACTGGCATCCATACGTTTGGGCAACTGGGAAAATGAAACAGGCGAAGGAGCGGAGCAGATTGAGTTCTCCTTCCCTATTGATACCATCAAGTATCCTGTCCTTCTGCTCAAGTATTTGCCTATCATTGAGGCACCTAACCACACTGATGCTGAGAACTCCCGTTTTACCTTGGATATCTTGGTGGACGGTCAGTCTATCGGTAGGTGCGGACAGGCGGATTTCAATGCCAATGACGCATACAATACGCAAACCCAGCAGTTAAAGCCCGGTGCGTCTGCGCAGGGATGGCATCTTGTGCCTCCTGGCTCGTTCGAAGGCTCTACTACTCCGGTCGTTTGGAAAGAATGGACTACGGTCGGTGTCAATATCAAACAATATGCCGGTCACGGAAGTACCATCACAGCGCGTCTGGCTACTTATGACTGTGTCTATAATGCGCACTTCGGTTACGCCTATTTCACCCTCGGTTGCTCCGATGGTAAACTCAAAGGCATGAAGTGTGGTGCTATCAACCCCGAGTTTGAGGCACCGGACGGATTTCACTATCGTTGGGCATATGCCTATAACGAGAAATACCGTCGTCCCGATGGCTCCCTGCCGGATCAGTATATCCTCAGTACCGACCAGCATTATAATGCCGGTTTGCACGATGACAGCCTTTATGTAGTCGATTGTATGTTCGTTCAAGATCACTCCTGTTTCTTCTCGCTCTATGCTTCGACGCTGGCTACCAACCCCATCTCGGTGATGAATGAGCCGCAGATATACATGAACTGCCGTGACAATATCTACCGCGTGACCTTCGATGCTTCTCCTTCATGGGTACAGGAGATCGACCACGTGACCGGAGATACACTCGTCAGCAAAGCATACCATATTGAGACCTATGAGTGGAATATAGAAGGCTTGGCGTACGGCTGGTCCGATGAGGTGAAGCCGACCTTTGATTTCCCGATCGAAGGCGGCGATTATGAGGTTACGCTTCGTACCACTTGCGGTACCTGTGATTCCGTACTGCATTACCACCTCCACCTCGATCCGCTCGGTGCAACCAAAGAGACGCAGACCTATATCCTCTGCGATGATGACCGCAAGGCCGGTTTCGTTTGGAAAGAGCGTACCGACACCGCTTATCACACCTATGGTGTGGTGGACTCTGTCGTGCTCCTCAACCCCGCTACTACCTGTGACAGCGTCATCTATCTGGAGCTGACCGAACCGGTCCGTCTCTTAGCGGACACCGTGGTCCTCTCCGATGATCTGCCTTTCGTATATCGTGGACGTTCCTATACCGAGAGTGTGATCGATACCATTCCCAATGCTGCTTGTGACACTACGTGGGTACTCAATTTTGAGGTCTATGAACCGCTCAAAGCCCATCTGGCAGATACCGCGATTATCGTCTGCGAGGATGACTCTATCGTCGGAATCGAGTATATCATCACCCAAGGACGCAGTTTGCGCTATTCGTACCTCATTGCTGATCTGGATTCGATTGATCCGCAAACCAAACATCAGCGCAAAGGAACCGACACCACGCTCGTTGTGCCCCTTGCAAAGCCGTATCCGAATATCTATAAAGGATCCCTTCTGCTCGAAGACTCGCTTCCGGAGCATAATGTACGTCTGCCGTTTACGGTGACGATCCGCTATGCATCGTCGATCATCACCCAGCGTTGGAATGATGTGCTCGGTATCCGCAATGCGGACTATAACGGTGGTTATACCTTCACGGCAGTACAGTGGTATCTTGGTGAGTCGCCTATTCAGGGTGCTTCGGAGTTCAACTACTTCGCCGGAGAGAATGCACAGCTCCGTTTCGGAGAGCCCTATAGCGCACTCCTCACTCGTGCTGATGGTGTACAGCTCTTCACCTGTCCGATCTATCCTATTAAGGAAACAGATCCTACGAAGACGGATATACCGACCCTTGTTCCGCTCGGATCGTCTATCCAAGTGCAAGGCAAAGGTAAGGCATACTGGTATGACGTGCTCGGTCGTCCGCATCATACGGAGTCGTACGACAACTCGTCTATCTCTGCTCCGACTACCGCAGGATATTATCTCCTTGTCCTCCGTGCGTCGGATACCAATGCCCCCAAACCCCGCACGATCCATCCGATGATGGTGCGTTAATCCCTCTTGATATCCCCATCAAACAGAGTGTGTCCTTCCCGACACACTCTGTTTGTTCTTTTTTCTCGCATCTTTGCGAGAACCTCCTGCTAATCCTCTCATCCTCTCATCCTCTCATCCTCTAACCCTCTCACCCTCTAATCCTCTAACCCCCTAATCCTCTAACCCTTTTTCCCCCTTTTTTTGCCCATTTTCGTTAAAAAATGCACTTTTTTGTACGAATTTTACAGAAATATTTGCGTATATGAAGGAAAAGCAGTATTTTTGTACCGATTATGCGTATTGCTATACCACGCATGTGCGTATACGTATGCGTAATCTGATCCACGCTGAGGGGAAGTGTCTCTGGGAAAGGGTGGAGAATTAGACATATTGAAAAGGCGTTTATTGAACGTTGTTTGTGACTTCCTGAAACTTCGCAACTTTCTCGTAATCAGTCCGAGCAATAACCAATGAATGTCCTCGGGATGTGTAAATCCTGAGTACACTACGCGTAGGCGTATTGTATTTGCTTTACATATTCGGCGTGGACTTCGGTTGTTTTTCTACTGGTTACAGGCATTGCGAAGGCCTAAGGGAGCGTGAAGAACAAGTGAACTTCACGCTTTCTTTATGTCCCGGATGAATCGACTACGTACGAACCTTGAAAAGGGCACTAAATTGACGTTTTTTGTGCAAATAATGACAAAATAGCTGAAACTTGTAAACTGTAGTTTGCATAATTGGAAAATTTTGTATAATTTTGCAGTCGATTTGAAAAACATCGGAGCATAAGTGGCATTCACTGGTGTTCCCAAAACCAAGAAAAACACGAAATCACAAATACCAAAGTGATTGAATACCATAATTGACATTTATTGATGTTATTGGCGGCTCCCGGAAACTTCGCAACTTTCTAAAACCAGCCCAAGAACAGCCAATAGGTGTCCTATTGGGTACTTTATAAGTATAGTATGTGCTCGTGTGCGCATGTTATAGTTTGTATCAAGTATCCCACATTGGACATTTGCTGTATCTTACGGATTTAGAACCTTACGAGCGGATAGGGAGCGTGAAGAATAACTTCGCGCTCTTTTTGCGTATAAAATCACAGCCCCGCTTCCCGGCTTAAACGGAGGCAAAAGATCTTTGACAGATTGTGTACTTATAGGAAAATGAGAAAAATGAAGTAAAAAATCATTTTTTTGCTCAAAAGTTTGCATATTTCAAAAAAAAGCAGTAATTTTGCCTCGCAAAATTGAAGAAAGGAGGTTGATATGCAAGCAACAGTAGCAGCAAATCAGTATGAGCGTATGACGATACATGTACCGCGCGTTGAGGCGAAGCGTTTTAAAGCAGTCGTAAAAGCACTTGGCTTCGAGATAGAGAAGAAAAACGCTTTAGACCGGGCATTGGATGATATTGAGGCAGGACGTGTGCGTACATGGTCTTCAGCCGAAGAAATGTTTCAAACTTTAGGTATTTGAGGCATGTACACGGTTCGAACGAACTGACCTTGTTATTGACCAATACAGGATCGCATGAATATTTGTTTGGCAAGAAAGAGATAAGTTAACATTCTCTCTAAACGATTTTCCTATAAGCAACAATTCCGAAAGGGGTTGTTGCTTTTGTTGTACACATGTGTCAAAAAGAAACGAATGAATAAAGAACCCACCGGTGACGTGCAGGATGCGAAATAATCGTTCGAATGTAATGAGATAAGAACAGATGCGAACGAAGTCGAAGGCTGGTAGGATCGATAATGAATAAGGAATGTTTAAGGAATATACAAGGAATAACTAAAGTTTTTATCTAAGCGATCTATGAAATGATGAAAAAATGCATGGCAAACTTGACAAAGTTGACCAAGTAGGAGCCGAAGTTTGTCAAGATGGTCAACTTTGCCATGCAAAAATTT
>JAFXWI010000056.1 GCA_017542915.1 Paludibacteraceae bacterium | reverse complement strand
GACAAGGTGATTATTGACGCAGCGCGCGCTTTTGCGGCAGGACAGGTCTATGTGGCACTTTCGCGTTGCCGGACGCTCGAAGGCATTGTGCTGTCTTCACCGCTGGATCGTGTGGAGTTAGACAACGATCCTTCGGTGCTGCGTTATACGGACAGCCAGCCGCCTGTGGAGACGATTCAGCAGGCACTTCCGACAGCGCGCAAGGAATATGAGATTCAGCTGTTTAGTGCGCTTTTTGACTTCCACCGGACACTTTCGTTGGTTGATCAGATGCGCAAGATGGCGGCTTCCAAAGTGTCGTTCAATGCAGAGAGTTTGCCGTTCTTGGACGCCTTACAACCTGTTTTTACCGAATGGCAGAGCATTGCTGATAAATTCCGACCGCAGTTGACCAAACTGTTGCTGAAAGGCGATAAGAGTTTGCTGCGGGAACGTTTGCATGCCGCTTGCGGATATTTTGTGCCGTTGATGCAACCCTTAGTGCAAAAGATAGCTGATCATCCTTGCCGTTGTAAGAACCAAGCAGACGCCAAGGATTTTGAACCGCTGCTGAGCGATTTGTTCTTAGGACTGCACGAGAAGATCCATCTGATGCAAGCGTTGATTAAGACGGATGAACCTTCGTCCGAATCGTTGCTACAAGCCCGCAATACATTCGTTGCGCCGATGGAAGAACTACAGCCGGTCATTGGAAATAAGAAGAAGGGAAAGGAAAAAAAGCCCGCAGAGAAGGACAAAGGGACGATGTACAATGTACAAAGAAAAGTCGCCAAAAACGAATATAAGGGAAGCGACTTGGACGACATGGCGGTGGAATCGATGATTCATGACATGTTGGAAGATGGAAAGCCTTCGCCGTTCTTGTTGGATTTTATTAAAATGATGCGTCAAAAGCGCGCTCAGGAAGTGCCCGAGACTTCGCAAGCCGGTGCACGATGGACGGTCGAGGACGACCTGCGTTTACGTGAGCTTTTTCAAGAAGGCACTCCCATTACCCAACTCGCCAAAGAGTTCAACCGCACGTATGGTTCTATCAAAGCCCGTCTCAAGAAATTAGGCTTGATTGAATAGAAAGATAAGTTTGATAACAAATCACAAATATTTAATACTATGTTACCTCTCATTTTTACCCTCATCACTTTGCCGTACGCTCCGAATGCGTTGGAGCCGGTAATCAGTCAGGAAACCATTGAGTATCACTATGGTAAGCATCTGCAGACGTATGTAGACAACCTCAACAAACTCGTTGCCGGAACGGAGTTCGAGTCTATGCCGTTGGAGCAGATTGTAGCCAAATCGCAAGGCGGGATTTTCAACAATGCCGGACAGATTTTGAACCACAACCTGTATTTCTTGCAGTTCTCTCCGGTAGCAGCCGACAACCATAAGCCTCAAGGAGCAATCCTCGAAGCCATCAATCGCGATTTTGGTTCGTTTGATGCTTTCAAAGCCGAGTTCGAGCAGAAAGGTACGACGCTCTTTGGTTCAGGCTGGGTTTGGCTCTCTGCGGACAAAGATGGTAAGCTCATCATTACGCAGGAGACCAACGCCAATAACCCTGTTACAAAGGGTCTCAAGCCGCTGCTGACGATGGACGTGTGGGAGCATGCCTATTACATCGACTACCGCAATCGTCGTGCTGCGCATCTTCAGTCTCTTTGGCAGATCATCAACTGGAACGAGATCAATCGCCGTTATACGGAATAGTGGGTCATGCGAGTAGTAGTACAACGTTGTGTCCGTGCGGAAGTGCGGATTGATAACACCTCGGTCGGTAAGATCGGGCAAGGTTTCATGCTTCTGGTGGGTATTACCGAGACCGACACCACCGCCGAAGCGGATCTTTTAGCAAAGAAAATAGCCCAACTGCGTGTGTTTGAGGATGAGGCAGGTAAGATGAACCTTGCTATCCGCGATGTGGAAGGAGCTATCCTCAGCATCTCGCAGTTCACTCTCTATGCCGATTGCCGTAAGGGTAACCGGCCTTCTTTCATTCGCGCGGCACGTCCCGAACAGGCATCACCGCTATACGACTATTTCAACGAAACGCTCCGCACAACGTACGGACTCACCGTCGAAACTGGTCGTTTCGGAGCGGACATGAAGGTTGATTTTATCAATGATGGTCCTGTAACCATCCTTCTCGACACCGACGAACTGAAATAAAATTATTAGGAAAGAGACAACTGTCTGACTAATTCATCGCTGATGTTATTGCCTATTTGCTGGCAGACATCCTGACTCCACCGTTGCGCCATGGAGATAAGAGAGGCTTGGTCTGTGAGGCCTTGCCGTTTGGCGTAGATGTAACCGGCATTGAAATTATCCCCTGCCCCAACTGTACTGACCGTTTCTATCTTTTGCACATCGTACGTAGTCATTTGACCTTGTTCATAGACCCGAATATTACGTGCTCCATCGGTCAGAATGAGCGTTGGGCAAAGCGGTTTAACGCGCTCATAGATAGCGTCAGCATCCTGTAAACCAAACAGATACGAGAAATCCTCCATCGAGCCACGCACTACGGAAGCCAGACGCATGTTCTCTTCTATATTCGGCAGCACATCCGGCAAATCGGCTATATGATTCTTGCGAAAATTGATGTCATAATAGAGCCACGCTCCTACATTGTGCACGGCATATAAGAGTCTGCGTACCACAGGACGAATGACGGGATTGATAGCGAAAAACGAACCGAAGAGCACTATGTCTCCTTCCTTAATCAGCTCGCTCATCCGTTCATTCGTCAATCCGTCCAACAGATCCGACGCATGATCTTTGTAAAACTCATACTGCGCGTCATTATTCTCATCGAGGAAAGCTAAAGTGATATGCGATTTGGTGTTCGGTTGACGACAAACGAACTCGTCAGAGACACCATTCTGACGCAAGAAATCGCAGATTATATCGCCTATGTGGTCGCTTCCCGTTTGCGTAACCATAGCACAAGGAACACCCGCGCGACCCAATGACACAATGCTGTTAAAAGTCGATCCTCCGGGAACGGCTTTCTGAGGTTGGTCATTCTTAAACAAGATATCCAACACCGTCTCTCCTATTCCAATGACACGTTGCATAAGTAAAATAGTATTTGTTATCCTGCGTAATTGCTGCGATCAAGCGAACGATAGGAGATAGCTTCGAGCAGATGTTTTTTCCGGATGTTCTCTGAGCCTTCCAAGTCAGCTATCGTGCGCGCTACCTTTAATATACGATCGTACGCGCGTGCGGAAAAGCCCAACTTAGTCATCGTGAACTCTAACAACTTGTCCGAATCGGCATCCAAAGCGCAGTACTGACGAACCATCTTCGAGTTCATCATCGCGTTGCAATGGATGAGTTTGCTGTGCTTGAAACGCTCGGTCTGAATAGCTCTGGCGCGCAGCACACGCTCACGGATAGCCGCCGATGTCTCACCGGGTTGCGTGTCGCGTAACTGCTCATAAGGAACGGCTTCAATCTCACACTGGATATCAATACGATCCAACAACGGTCCGCTGATCTTCGACATATAACGATGCACCTGTGCAGGAGTACAAGTACACGGATGAGCAGGGTTATTCTCCCCGTAATGTCCGCACGGACAAGGGTTCATCGCTGCCACCAGCATGAACGATGCCGGATAATCGACTGTCTCTTTGGTTCGCGCTACAGTTATATGCCGATCCTCCAAAGGCTGACGCATCACTTCGAGCGCAGAACGCTTATACTCGGGAAGCTCGTCGAGGAATAAAACTCCATTATGAGCCAAGGAGATCTCACCGGGATGTGGGTTTTGGCCGCCTCCCACGAGCGCCGTGTCGGTTATTGTGTGGTGAGGCGAACGGAACGGACGTTGTACGATGAGGGAACTGCTGGCTCCTTTCTTCTTGTTCGTTAGACCAACGATGGAATGAATCTTGGTAGTCTCCAATGCCTCTTCGAGCGTCAAAGGAGGAAGGATCGTCGGGATGCGCTTGGCAATCATCGATTTACCTGCTCCCGGAGGACCGATCATGATCATGTTATGTCCACCTGCAGCAGCTATCTCCACAGCCCTGCGTACCTTGAATTGTCCGCGTACATCCGAGAAATCCACGTCCGTCGGGAATGCCAACTCGTCAAACAGTGCTTGTGTATCGACCTTTGTCGGCAGCCACGGTTCATCCGGTTTCAACTCATCTTTCGGCTCGCCGTTCAGGAAGTGAATTACCTCTTTCAGATCCTTCAGACCATACACCTCCAAGCCATCTACCACAGCTGCTTCTTCAGCATTCGCTTCCGGCAGGATCAGCCCTTTGAATCCTTCTTTTCGTGCGCATTAAGCAATCGGCAGCGCGCCTCGAATAGGCTGCAACGAACCATCGAGCGACAACTCACCGACCATCATATAGTGCTCCAACTCCTTGGATTTCATCTTCTCTCCTCCTGCCAACAATCCAATAGCCAAAGGCAGGTCATAGAGCGAACCTTCTTTCTTGATATCCGCAGGAGCCATGTTGATGGTGTATGAACGATGGAGAGCTTCCAAGCCATTGACTGTCAGCGCTGCCATGATACGTTCGTGCGACTCTTTAACGGAGACGTCCGGCAAACCCACCATGATATAATCGAAACCGGGTTTCGAGTGCACCTCAATCGTCACTTTCACGGCATCAATCCCCACAGGAGCTGCACTATAGATCTTAATTAACATAGATTCTTTTAATTTAAATTTAGTGCAAAGGTACAATAAAATTTTGGAATATGCAAGAGAATTGAAATTTTTATTCAAAATAGAAGAAAAAAGATAGGATAGAATGAAGAAATGAAAAGTTTTTCAGCGATGCAGAAAGAGAAACGAAACAAAAATATACAAACAAAGAAGCCCTGAGACGAATCTCAAGGCTTCTGAAAGTGGCGGCTACCTACTCTCCCACAACGCAGTGCAGTACCATCGGCGATGCTGAGCTTAACGACCCTGTTCGGAATGGGAAGGGGTGGGACCTCAGCGCTAT
>JAFXWI010000055.1 GCA_017542915.1 Paludibacteraceae bacterium | reverse complement strand
CTCCGCGAGAAAGACATCGCCCTGCGCTTACTCAACGACAAGCGCGCACATGACGAACGAATGAAGATCCAACTAATAAGCACCATCAGCCCCGTCGCTATCTTAGCCCTCATAGGTGGCATAGTGTTTGTTATAAGAAAACGTAGATATGAGAAATAAAGCATTTATAGTTCTTGCTCTTTGTGCTTTGCTCGTTGTTCCGGCAAAGGCACAAGAGTTATTGAATTACCCGCTCGACACCATCAACGGGGAAGAGGTGTACCGTTATCAAGTGGAACGCGGCATAGGTCTGTATCGCGTCGGAGTCAACTTCGATGTACCGCAGTCCGAGATTCTTCGTCTCAACCCGCAACTACGCGAACGCGGACTCCACTTCGGCGAAGTCATCCTCCTGCCGACCAAGCGCCCGGTAATCATGCAGTCAAAGGCGAAAGTCCTCGAGACGGTTGTCACCGAGACAGTAGTGGTTCCGGAAACTCCGAGTACTTCGGAAGACCACTTCACTACCGATACCCTCTCGGTGGCTTCCCTTGCCACAGACTCGCTCGCTGCAGATAGTCTTGTGCCCGACACCCGTCGTGTCGTTGAACTGGCAATCCTCTTGCCTTTCGAGAGTCGCCAGACCAAACGCAGCACCAACGCAGAGCGTATGATGGAGTTTTACCAAGGTGCACTCCTCGCCATCCACGACCTGCAGAACGACAGCATCCTCTACCGTCTACGCGTCTACGACAGCGAGCGGAGCGAACGTCGTGTGGCTGCCCTCTGCGACAGTACGGACTTAGACAGCGTCAAAGCGATCCTCGGACTCGTATACCCCATCCAGATAGAGCGAATGGCCTCTTGGTGCGAGCCACACCAAGTACCGTTGCTCCTGCCCTTCAGCGATGATCTCGAACTGGAGAACTATCCCTATGTGCTCCAATTCAACTCGACGGACGAGCAGGAAGCGGATAGTCTCTGCGCTTGGCTCAGGCACCGCCATGCCCACTGTGTGGCTGTTGAAGTACGAGACGAAGACCTCTCGGCATCCGTCCGTACTCTCCGTAAGCAGATGCGGGTACGAGGTATACCCTGCACCGCCATGGGCTTGCACGATTTAATGATGGACTCTGTGGCCTATGCCCTTGATTCGGAAAGAGAGAACGTCATCCTGTTGCACAGCGATCGTTATCAGTTAGTACGTTTGGCTATCCCCCATATCGTCAAACTGCAAGAAGAAGGCTATCGCATCCGTCTTATCAGTCACTTCAGTTGGACCAAAGAGGATCTGGGTGTCCCGGTCGTATATACCTCGCTATTCTCGAGCAACGCGAGTCTCGAGGCCTATGATGCACAATGGAGAACCTATTTCTCGGAAGAACATGTATCCGAGGCGCCGCGTTATGACCTGCTTGGCTATGACCTCATGCAGGCCCTCGTAGCATGGCTCAACGGCGAACAAACCCATACTGGCCTCCAATCATCTATCCGCTGGCAACAAGTGAGACAAGGTGGATACCAAAACGCATGCGTAGAAGTGAAAGTTGAAAAGTGAAAAGTGAAAGGTGAAAGATGAAAGGTGAAAGAAACATAGTACAAAGGTTGTTAGGGCTGATGGTCCTTTCCATTTTCATTTTTCATTTTCTTCCTTCCTATGCCCAACCCCGCTTACGCGCTCGGGAGTTCTACCTCGGTGTGCACGGTGGTGTGACGGCCAGTTCGGTGCTGTTCAATCCTGCCGTATCGAATATGACGCCGATAACAAACGCCTGTGTGCTCGGCGGCAACGGAGGTATCACTTTCCGTTATGCCGGACATAAATACTGTGCCTTCCAGATGGAACTCAACTACGTACATCGTGGCTGGGCGGAGAAAAACGCGGCCGGCGACCATTATGAGCGCAACCTCCATTATGTGAACGTGCCTATCCTCATGTACCTGAACTTCGGTAGCCGAACCTGCCGCTGGATCTTTAACCTCGGTCCGCAACTCGGCTACTGCGTCAAGGATGAAGGCAACAAAGGAGTCCTCGTTAACGGTCTTGGACAGACAGAATACCAGCCTATTGACCACCCCTTCTACTGGGGATTAATGGCCGGCACAGGAGTCTCCTTCCCTACCGTCCGCGCTGGCATCTATGAGATTGAAGCACGCTTCGAATATGCCTTTGGAGGGGTCTTCGGCACTTCCCTTACGGACCACTTCGCCATGGCAAGCCCTATGGACCTGAGTGTGAACTTCGTATGGATGTGGCCCATCAAAAAGAAAACAAAAATACAATGATATGAAAACAAATTATGAAGTGCGTTATGCGTCGAACCCGACGGACGCAAAGAGTTATGACACTACTCGTCTCCGCAAAGATTTCCTGATTGAGCATGTGTTTGTGAAAAATGAAGTGAACATGGTCTACTCCATGTACGACCGCATGATTGTCGGCGGTGCAATGCCTGTAGGCGAGACCCTGCTGCTCGAAGCCATCGATCCGCTCAAAGCACCGTTCTTCCTCACCCGCCGTGAGATAGGTATCTTCAACGTCGGCGGCAAAGGTCGCGTCATAGCCGGAGACAAAGTGTTCGAACTTGACTATAAAGAAGCACTGTACCTCGGTCGCGGTGACCGCGAGGTGAAGTTCGAGAGCCTCGATGCCAACAAGCCCGCCCTCTTCTATTTCAACTCCACCACGGCACACTGCACCTACCCCGACAAGAAGGTGACGAAAGCCGATGCGGTAGTAGCCCACATGGGTAGCCTGGAGATGAGCAACGAACGCGACATCAACAAGATGCTCGTCAATCAGGTGCTGCCTACCTGCCAACTGCAGATGGGAATGACCGAACTGGCGACAGGTAGCGTATGGAACACCATGCCGGCTCACGTCCACAGCCGCCGCATGGAAGCTTACTTCTATTTCGAGGTACCCGAAGAGCAAGCCGTTTGCCACTTTATGGGCGAAGTCGAAGAGACCCGCCACATTTGGATGAAAGGCAACCAAGCGGTTCTCTCGCCCGAGTGGTCCATTCACTCTGCCGCAGCTACCCACAACTACACCTTCATCTGGGGTATGGGCGGCGAAAACCTCGACTATAGCGATCAAGATTTCAGTAAAATAACAGACCTCAAGTAACCGGTTTAGAAATAATCGTTCGAACGGAGCGAGATAAGAACCGGAGCAAATTATTCATTGTTATGAGTAGTATATTTTCATTGGAAGGCAAGAACGCCTGGGTGACAGGTGCTTGCTACGGAATAGGTTTCGCGATTGCGAAAGCGTTTGCTCAAGCAGGGGCAAAGACCATTATTTTCAATGCGCGTCATGAAGAAGGTGTCGCAAAGGCTATCGAAGATTACAAGGCGGCAGGTATTGAAAATGTCAAGGGCTATGTATGCGACGTGACCGACGAGAAAGCTGTCAAAGCCCTTGTGGAGCAAATCCACGCAGAAGTAGGTCCGATACATATTCTCGTTAATAACGCCGGCATCATCAAGCGTATCCCGATGCATGAGATGAAGCGTGAGGAGTTCCAGCAAGTGATCGACATCGACTTGGTAGCACCCTATATCGTCTCTGCAGCTGTGTTGCCGGAGATGATGGCGCGCCGTGAAGGAAAGATCATCAATATCTGCTCTATGATGTCGGAACTCGGCCGCGAGACCGTGAGTGCCTACGCTGCCGCGAAAGGCGGTCTGAAAATGCTGACCAAGAATATCTGCTCGGAGTACGGGGAGTACAACATCCAGTGCAATGGCCTCGGACCGGGATACATCGCGACCCCGCAAACCGCGCCGCTGCGTGAGCCGCAGCCGGATGGCAGCAAGCATCCTTTCGATGCCTTCATCTGCGCGAAGACTCCTGCCGGCCGTTGGCTGGAAGCTGACGAACTCGGTGCACCTGCCGTCTTCCTCGCTTCGCACGCTTCGGACGCAGTCAACGGACAAATCCTGTATGTAGATGGCGGTATTCTCGCCTACATCGGCCGTCAGCCGAAGTAATGAATGAGAGAAAGATGAAAAAGTACTTGTTTATCATATTCGCCCTCTTGAGCCTCACCGCGTGTCATAAAGAGGCCGTTCAGCCGAAGGTATTCGGTCGCTATGTACCGGAGCGCAAGGATGACTTCGCGTGGGAAAACGAGTATGCGGCTTTCCGCATGTACGGACCTGCCCTCAAGGCCGAGAACCCTTCGAACGGTGTGGATCTCTGGCTCAAGGCTTCGCCGGAACTCGTTGTAGATAGTTTCTATTACCGCGAGCATGTCCTCGGTCTGCCGTACCATATCAACTACGGCAAAGGATTGGACTGCTACAAAGTAGGCCATACCTGCGGCGCCGGAGGACTCATCGTATTGGCGAACGACACTACCTATATCGGAGGCCCCTATGACCGTTGGACTATCCTCGAGCAAACACCCGAGCGCTTCGTCTTCCGTCTGGAATATGACAGCCTGCTCGTAGCCGGACATATCCTCCAAGAGACAATCACCATCACCGCCGAAGCCGGTGAACCGATGAACCGCGCAGAGGTGGTACTGACCGGAAGCTATGACGGAGAACTGCTTGTCGGAGGCGGTATATATATGCACGATACAATCGACCACTTCGAGGTGTATGAAGAATTGGGTACGGTCTATTACGAAGAGGATGCGCTGAGCGACAAGACGGCGGCGCAGATGAACTACGACTTTAACGGCAGCACTTCGCAGGGACGTATTTACCTCACTGTCCGCACACCCGATGCTACCGTCACCGACATACAGGACGGAAACTTGATAGCTGTAAAGGACTACCAACTCGGCGATACATTGACCTATTTCTTCGGGGCAACCTGGAGTGAATGGAAAGAAAAATAACACGCAACAATGACCTATCTGATTATTCGATTGGCGACACTTGGAAATGTAGCGATGACAGTGCCCGTTATTGCTTCCCTCAGCCGTCGCTATCCGAATGATCGATTCATTGTAGCGAGCAAGAAAAAACTCGGGGCGATGTTCGCTTCCCTACCCAATGTGGTGTTCTGGGAAGTCGATAACCACCTTGACTGGCGAGGAGTATGGCGCCTATGGCGACACTTGCGGCACGAAGCCGATGCCGTCATCGACCTTCAGGATGTCCTTCGCACGCGGGTCTTTGACCTGTTCATGCTCCTGAGCGGCAAGCATGTCACGCGCATCCGTTATGGTCGCATCCGCAAGCACTTCATCACGGTCTGGGGCATTGGCAACAGAAACCTCCCTACGGAGTTCGACCGCTACGAAGATACCTTTCGCCGCGCCGGACTGGAGACCGATAGAGACTTTGAAGCCATCAAGATCAACCGCGCCGCAGCACAGACAATCGAAGAACGATTCGGACCCAAAGAAGGACGATGGATTGGACTCGCGCCCTTCGCCAAATCGCGCTCGAACATGCTGCCCTACCGCGTCACCAAAGACATCATCGAGCGCTTGACGCAAGATCCCGACACACGGGTGTTCCTCTTCGGAGCAGGTGCGGTAGAATGTGAGATGTTACGCCAGTGGGCGTCCGTCTTCCCGCGCACCACAAGCGTCGCCGGGCAACTGAAACTGGAAGAAGAACTGGAACTCATGCGCCAACTCGAGGCGATGATCTGCATGGATAGTGCGAACCAGCACCTCTCGAGCCTTGTGGGCCTTCGCGCCATCAGTGTATGGTGCGCAACCCACCCGCTGATAGGCTTCGCCGGATGGAAACAACGCTGCGAAGATATTATCCAACGCAACGACTTACGATGCCGTCCCTGTACCTGTCACGGCACCAACCACTGTCGATATGGCAACTACGCCTGCCGACAGATTGAAGCAGAAACAATAATACAACAACTATATGAGTAAAATTATTTCATTAGCGAACCAAAAAGGAGGCGTCGGAAAAACGACTACTTCTATTAACTTGGCAGCCGCCCTGGCTCACCAAGGCAAGCGCGTGCTGCTCATCGACGCCGACCCGCAGGCGAACACTTCGTCGGGTCTCGGAGTTGAGATCAAAGAACTGGACAACACCATCTATGAGTGTCTGGTAAACGGCATCGACCCGCACACCGCTATCGTGGCGACTAACACCAAGAACCTGTGGCTCATCCCGAGTCATATCGACCTGGTAGGCGCTGAGATAGAGATGTTGAACCTCGAGCACCGTGAGACGCTCCTCAAGCGCGTCCTTGAGCAGATTAGGGATGATTATGACTACATCCTCATCGACTGTAGTCCGTCCCTCGGTCTGATCACTGTTAACGCCCTCACTGCCAGCGACAGCGTCATCATCCCGGTACAATGTGAGTTCTTCGCCCTCGAAGGTATCGCCAAACTGCTGAACACCATCAAGATCATCAAGTCCAAACTCAACCCGGCTCTGAAGATCGAAGGTTTCCTGTTGACGATGTATGACAACCGCCTGCGCCTCAGCAACCAGGTATATGAAGAGGTGAAGCGTCACTTCGGCGACCTCGTGTTCAACACCGTCATCGCCCGCAATGTGCGCCTCAGCGAAGCGCCCTCGCACGGTGTCTCCGTCCTAGATTATGACCCGTCGTCGAAGGGTGCGCAGAACTACACCTCCTTAGCCAAAGAACTTATTAAACGACAATCCTTATGAAAAAGATGACAGGACTCGGACGAGGCCTCGATGCACTCATCGACACCTCGCATGTAGATACCAACGGCGGCAGCTCTATCTCGGAGATCGAACTCGCGAAGATCGTAGCGAACCCTGACCAGCCGCGCCGCACCTTCGATGAAGAGGCGCTGCAAGAGTTAGCCGACTCCATCCGCGAGCATGGTGTCATCTCGCCTATCACGTTGCGCGACAACGGCGACGACACCTATATGATCATCGCCGGTGAACGTCGTTTTCGCGCAAGTAAGATGGCGGGCTTGGAGCGCATCCCTGCGTATATCCGCACCGCCAAAGATGAGCAGGTCATGGAGTGGGCCCTCATCGAGAATATC
This sequence comes from Paludibacteraceae bacterium, assembly GCA_017542915.1. The sequence continues at coordinate 17,837 of JAFXWI010000055.1, read as the reverse complement.
CAGCGTGAAGACTTGGACGCTATCGAAATAGCCTTGGCTTACCAACGCCTCATGGATGACTATAACCTCACGCAGGAGCGTATGTCCGAGCGCGTAGGCAAGAAGCGCGCAACGGTAGCCAACTACCTCCGCCTGCTTAAACTGCCGGCAGAGATACAAGTCGGTATCAAAGAGCACAAGATCGACATGGGCCATGCTCGCGCCATCCTCGGCACACCTTCGGCAGAACGTCAGTTAGCGCTCTACCAGCGTATTCTGCGCGAAGGACTCTCCGTGCGTCAAGTGGAAGCGCTCGCGCAAGAAGGAAAGAAAGAGAAGAAACCCGCCAAACCGACCCTCAACCCCTACGATGAGTTGCAGAACGAACTGAGCGCCAAACTTGGCCATAACGTGAAGATTCAGGCCGGTAAACTCATTATTCGTTTTGCCGACAACGACGAATTAGCCGATATTATTGCGAAAATCAGTTGAAACGTTGGCTCTACATAGTACTGATGATGCTTCCGCTCTTGGCGCAAGCCCAGCAGCAAAAAGAGGATAGCACCTTCTACAAGAAACCCGATGCCATTAAGGCGGTCTGGTTAGGGGTCATATGCCCGGGAGCAGGACAGATATACAACAAATCCTACTGGAAGTTGCCTATCGTGTATGGCGCCTTCATGGGTTGCGGCTATGCCATCAATTGGACCCAGAACCGCTATTCCAATTACAAAATGGCTTACCTCGACCTCTACAACGATATCCAAGCAGGTACGGTAAGTGAAGACCCCTCGAAGAGTTACATCGCCGTCATACCGGATGGCTATAACCTGCAGCGCGTAGGCGGGGCGAATACTTGGGTGAAGACGCTCGACAACAGGCAGCAGATTTTCCGGCGCTACCGCGACTACTCGATCTTGGCTGTCGTGATTGTCTATGCCCTGTCCCTCATTGATGCGTACGTAGATGCCCAATTGTTTGATTATGACATATCGCCTGATTTATCCCTCAATATAGAACCGCAGATTTATTATGACTATCAGCACCAACAGAGCGCTGAATTAAAATTAGCTATACAGTTTTGAAAAAGATCTTATTCATACTTCTATCCCTCTGCTGCCTCACCGCGATGCAGGCGCAAGAGGTAGTAACGGACAGTATTGCCAAGGACTCCACGGATGTAGAGTCGCTGGAGTTAGTACCCATGCAAGTGGCCGACAGTGTGCCTGCTGACACCGTTGTGTTGGCAGATACCATCGTTGAGCCAATCCCTCCTTTCTATCTCTCGTGGAATGACAGCGAGCTCTCGGATATCGAGATGCGTTCCTTAGAATGGAGTCTCAGATGGCTCGACACGACGGACTGCGTCGCCTTGCACGATACGGTCACTCTTCCCGACTCCGTCTATAAGGCGCGTCTGCAAGCCTTGCCTTGCGTCATTGAGTTGCCGTATAACGAACGCGTACGGGCCTTCATCTTGCGCTACGTCAAGCATAAGCCTAAGCAAGTAGCACGCCTCATGCGCATGAGCGAGTATTATTTCCCGATTTTCGAGGAAGCCCTCGCGCGCTATAACCTACCGTATGAACTGCGCTGCGTGCCTATCATCGAGTCGGCCCTCAACCCCATGGCCCGCTCGCATGCCGGTGCTGCAGGTCTGTGGCAGTTCATGCCGGCTACCGGTAAACTGTTCGGATTGGAAATCAATTCGCTCGTGGACGAACGAATGGATGTGCTCAAAGCCACCGACGCTGCCTGCCGATTCCTCAGCAGCATGTACAATGTCTACCAAGATTGGAACCTCGTCATCGCCGCCTATAACTGCGGCAGTGGCAATGTCAATAAAGCCATTCGTCGTGCCGGTGGAAAACGCGACTTCTGGTCGATCTACCCGTACTTGCCCTTGGAGACCCGCAACTACGTACCTATCTTCATCGCCGCCAACTACGCGATGAACTATGGTCAAGAGCACGGTATATGCAAGGCGCCGATAGAGAATAAATCGATGATCACTGATACGATTCGCACTACGCAGCGGTTACACCTGCAACAGGTGAGTGAGAACCTCTATATCAGCATGGATGAACTACGCCGCCTCAACCCGCAGTACTCGCGCGACATCCTCCCCGGTGGCACTCCTTACGCGCTGTGCCTGCCGTCCGACAAAGTAGGATTGTTTATTGACCAGCAAGACTCTATCATTGCCTACAAAGCAGACAGCCTCATCAATAACCGCCGCGCGGAGATCGACATGGCCAAGGTGACTTCTATCAACGGAGCTTATCGTGCCAACGGTATCACCTATTATAAGATTAAGCGAGGCGACACTCTCGGCGGCATTGCGAAGCGCTTCCATTGTACGGTGAAGCAACTCAAGCACTGGAACAACCTGAAGAGTGACAACATTCGGGAAGGCCAGAAATTGAAAATCTGCAAGTAATGGCTGAGATCGAGAAAATATATTACTCGCTGCGCGAAACCGAACAGGAGACAGGAGTTCCTGCCACCACGCTGCGGTATTGGGAGAAGCAGTTTGATGAACTCAACCCGCGCAAAGACGGGCATGGTAATCGCTACTATACGCGAGCCGATCAAGAAATCATCAAGCGCATCAAATATATCCGCGACGAACTGAAGATCACGCGCATCGAAGCCATCCGCAAAGAACTCAAAGGGAACCACAAGAAATCCGATGAACGCCAAGCGGCACTGGAAATCCTGCTGCGCGTCAAAGAGGAACTATGTGCAATCCGCAAAATGATCAAGTAACATGACCAAAGAACGCGATGTGGTATTAGACATACTCCGGGCATTGGCGATCCTTATGGTAGTCACGGTGCACACCTGGTCTTTGGCGCGTATCGATGCGAATGCATATCCGGTGTTGAGCATCGTATACGCCTGCTTTCATCGCTGCGGTGTTCCGTTGTTCGTGATGATCTCCGGCGCGCTGCAACTGTCCGCACCCGTCCGGCCCTTAGGAGAATTCTATAAGAAACGTTATCTACGTATCCTTATCCCGTTCTTTATCTGGAGCGCAATCGTATACATTCTCTCTTGCCTGGCCGGCAAATATCCGGATATTCATTCGCTGAGTGACGGAGTGCTATGCTATATCCCGTATATGCTCACCAATCGCATCAATGAGGCCTATTGGTTCATCGGTCTGATTGTCGCGCTTTACGCCATAACGCCTTTCTTGCAGCGCACCTTACAAGCCTGCAGCCGCAACGAACTGATTGGTATCTGTGTCGTATGGCTCTGCTACGTGCTCTTAAGACGTTTCTATCCCTCGCTCTATTTATTGGAATATACGTCCCGACTGACATATTTCTTAGGATTTTATATTCTGGGCTACCTGCTCTATAGAGAATGGGGAAAACGCTTGACGGCGAAGCCGAACACCGTCATTCGCGCAGTCAGCGACTGCAGTTATATGACCTACCTGATGCATATGGTGTTTATTACGCCGTTCTATATGCTGGTTGGTTTTTCGGGAGCAACCGCACCCTTATGGCAACTCATTATCATGCCTATCAGCACGAGTGTGCTCGTAGTAACTATTTGTACCTTCGGCGGCATACTGATTAAGAAACTGCTGCCATTTTACCGTTATTTAGGAATTAATTGATATACATATGAAAATAGATTGGAAGAAAATAGCGCCCTACTTGGTCGCACTAGTCGTTTTTATTGGCTTTGCTGTGCTCTACTGCAGCCCGCTCTTGGAAGGCAAAGTGCTCTATGCCGGTGACACTATGAATTGGAAAGGAGCTGCACATCAAACACAAGAATATACAGCGCAGACCGGCGAATCCTGTTGGTGGACCGGCTCCATGTTCAGCGGGATGCCGGCATACCAAATTGATGCCCATATTCCATCGCACAAAGTCGCACATGGGTGGATTCGTAATGTTCTCCATCTCGGCTTAGGAGAAACGATGGGTATTCTTTTCGGCTATTTCCTGTGCTTCTTTATCCTGCTGCTATGTTTCGGAGTAAACCCATGGATTAGTATTGCCGGCGGTTTAGCGATGGGTATGAGTACGTATTTCTTTCTCATCATCCCCGCCGGACACGTAACAAAAGCCATTGCTTTAGGATTCTTACCTGCCATCATTGGAGGTATGCATCTTGTCTTCAAACAAAAATATTGGATAGGTATTCCTATTATGCTTATTTTCGGCATCGCCAGCATCACGCTTCACCCGCAGATGACATATTATATCGCGATGCTCATCGGTGTGATGGCTATCGCTGAGATTATTATTAAGATTAAAGATGCTGAGTGGAAAAATCTAGGTATCAGTTTGGTCTTATGTATTGGTTGCTTAATGCTCATAGCCGGTTCGAAAGTTTGCTATTTGAAGCTCAACAACGAGTATCTGAAAGAGACCATGCGAGGTGGACATAGTGAACTGACCCAACAGGCACAGGATAAATCGGCTGAAGGCCTCGATATCAAATATGCTACCGATTGGAGTTATGGCAAAGGGGAGACGATGACACTCCTTATCCCGAACTGGGAAGGCGGAGCCAGCGGATACAATGTCGGAAAAGACTCCGAACTATGCAAAGCCCTACGCAAGCAAGGTGTCCCGAAACGCGAGGCAGAGCAATTCTGCGAACATGCGCCTACCTATCATGGGGAGAAGGCGTTTACCAGCGGAGCTGTATATGTCGGAGCTATTGTATGTTTCTTGTTCTTGCTCGGCTTACTCATCGTTCCCGGTCCGTATAAATGGGCACTGCTCTTCGCGACAATTATGTCTATCTTCCTCGCCTGGGGCAAGAATATGATGTGGCTCACGGAGCTGTTCTTCAACTATTTCCCGATGTACAATAAATTCCGCGCCGTAGAGTCCATCTTGGTAGTCGCGGAGATTACCATGCCGCTTCTTGGCTTTATGGCGCTTCAACGCATCGTATCAGGAGAAATAGAATGGAAAAAATTGCGCCCGAACATCTTGATTGCCGGAGGCATCACCGCAGGTATATGCCTTTTTGCCGCACTCTTTGCCGGTTCATTCGACATGACCAGCAGTTATGATGCGCAATGGAAAGCACAGATGCCGCAATGGGTATATGATGCCGTCTTGGACCAACGCGTGGCAATGTTGAAAGCCGACGCATGGCGTTCGTTACTTTTCGTGCTGTTAGGATGCGCACTCATCTTCTGGTATGCCTGGGACCAAGCCAAGAACAAGAAATCACAAATCAAAAATACAATATTGTACGCTGGTTTAGCAGCGTTAATATTGATTGATATGGTCCCCGTCAACAAGCGCTTCTTCAATGATGATAATTTCGTGAAGCAGAAAGAGAGCGATGCATATTTCAAGATACAGCCATGGGAAGAACAGATTTTGCAAGATGAGAGTTTGGACTATCGCGTACTGAACCTGAACACCAACACCTTCAATGACTCGCGAACCAGTTACCGTCTCAAATCCATCGGAGGCTACTCTGCTGTGAAGTTACGCCGTTACCAAGACCTCATTGATGAGCATATCTCCAAAATGAACTGGAATGTACTCAACATGCTCAACACTAAGTATATCGTCACTCGTCAAGGCGTATACCCCAACCCCGATGCGATGGGCAATGCGTGGTTTGTTAACGAGGTGCTTTTTGTACCTACGCCCGATGATGAGAGTGCAGCGCTCAATACGCTTGATCTAACTAAGTCCGCGGTTGCGGATGAAAAGTTCCGCGAAATACTCACTTGTACACCGCAGTCGAGCGAGAACGATAAGATTGTCTTAACGGAGTATACCCCGGATAAACTCACCTACCAGAGCGCCGCAGCGCATGACCGCGTGGCTATTTTCTCAGAGATATACTATCCGCACGGATGGCATCTCTATGTGGACGGAGAAGAGAAAGAAATCGGCCGCGTGAACTATGTTCTTCGCGCAGCCGTTATTCCAGCCGGAGAGCACTCCATCAAAATGGAGTTTATTCCAGATGCATTAGTATGGGACAAACTAGGATATACGTTAGTGATTATCGCTATCCTAATCTCGCTCGGTTGTATTGGTCTTAGCTTACGATATTATTTCGCTTCGCGTAAAAACGAAGCAACGGCATAGCTAATTTCGGAGAAGAGATACAGAGACGTATTATCATCTGGATAGCTTTACTCTTTTGCAAGTAAACGTTCGTCTTATAATCAGGCACTTCGGCAAGGAGTGCCTGATATATTTCTGTAAACACTTCCTTACGCGGCTCAAGTGCATTTGTTACATAATTAACCAACGAAGAAATATAGCCTTTTTTTATATACAGGAAATCTAATTCTTGTTTCAACTCTTCATATACGCCTTGCGCCTTCGCATAAGCCATAAGTTTTGAAAATACCGCTAGACGCTTCTTGTATTTGACGCTATCTTTGGTAGTTGTCACAGAACCCGGACGGATAAGATAGTGGTAGAAGGGTTTATCTATGCGTGCAACAGAGGTAGCTGTCATCAACGCACACGCCAAAAAGAAACTATCATCGGCACTTCTATCTTCCGGAAAACGAATAGTCCGTTCATTGATGAAAGAACGTTTAAATAGAAAGGTTGTAAAATATGATACGTAGTGAGTTAGGAAATATGCCTTCTTCTCATAGGTAAAAGCGCCTTGCTCCACAATGGGGTTTTTCAGGATCTCCGGTTCAGCACTATGATCTTCATAATCTTTATACTCCTGGCTGTAGCACAAATCAGAATCTTGCTCCTTGGCTACTGCATATAGAGTCTCGAACGTATCCGGTTCAATCCAGTCATCCGAGTCTACAAATGCAATATATTCACCTTTGGCCTCTGGTATGGCATAGTTACGCGCCATACCTGCACCCAAGTTATGTTCCGGTGTCAAGATACGGAATTGCTTCTCTCGCGGATGACCAGCGATTGTCTGCTTGAGCAATTCGATACTATTATCCGGTCCATGATCATCCACAAACAAGAACTCCGCTTCTTGCAATGTTTGATTGAGCAGACTTTGCGCACACTTCTCTATATAGGCAGCCACACCATAAACGGGCAATATAACTGATACTTTAATTTTATTTTGCATTGTTAATCTTATTTTCTATTGCTTCAATAATATTTTCTGACGGCATCTTGCCATTATATGGGGCAAGATACTTTTCAAAGAATTGTTCTCTAGACTCCTTCATGGGGTCATTGCCTTTGAGCACCACTTCTTCTAAAAATCGGATGATATCGTCTGCATTATATGCTTTGTAATATTGTTGGAAAGAAAGGCGTCCGAAGTCGTTGAACATATTATTATGCTCCTCGTCTAACATTAAATATAGAGCAGGCTTCTTCGTGAACAAGTACTCCGTTGTGAAACCACCGCAATCATGCATAATGGCATCTGAATGGATAAATAAATCCCGATAATCAGCCTCCTCTAATTGGCCATTTTGCATCGTTTCCCATCGTTTGTAATATGCATTCGTACGATCTACGCCCCATAGTTGCATCAATTTGAATTTCAATAAATGATGAGGCTTAAAGGCAAAATGTATTTTCTCTTTGTACCGCTCAGCAATCTCAAGCATATTCTCGCAATAGTCTAAAAATGTAGACCATTGTACATCATCAGTACTATCAATAGTGTGATGAGGTGCCCAAATGACACGTTTCATCTGAACATTCTTCGTTTCCCAAACATCCGGTGATACATATTCCTTATCCAAATACACTTCCGTGCCTGGATAACCTGTTACAACAAAGTTCGCGCCTTTCGATGCCGCATATTTCTGCGCAAAACCTTGATGAATAGGAGTCTCTGTAAAATTCAAGCCATATAGACTAATTGCTATCTGCTGATAGTTAAGCGCATATACATTCCATGTGCCGAATCCATAAGGGACATAGCACGTAAGTCTATCTGCAAAATTATAATAATAGTATTGAGGAGGCACATCTCTGTAAGGAGTAGTAAAAAAGACGATGTCCGGATTTAATGTCTTTTTAATATCTTCCCATTTACCTGTTTCCTTAGAGTAAGGTATGATATATTCAAAGCCCCTTGACTTTACAAAATCTTCTGTTCGTTTAAGCGTTTCATGTAGTGACTGTTCACTGAAACTCTTGAAGTTCGAATAGGGACATATCACTACGTATGGATGATATTTTTTACTCTTTTGCATACGACTATACACATAGTCCAGTTTCCACATACTTGGCATAGTCAACAAAAAAGCAACCTCAATCTTTTCCTTCGCCTTTAATCTAGCTGCCGCTTTATATGCCTTTTTCTGCGCATTGTTTATCATAAGCCGATACAAGAACGGAATGCGTGTACGCAAAGCATCCTTATAGGCAAACATCAACTTTAGTCTATATTTGAACTTATTCATCAACGTATCTTTTTACAAACGTTCTGCCAAGTCTTTAGCTTGCAATATATTATCTTCTATGGAACAATAACACCAACCGCCATAACGACCGATGGAATAAATGTCCTTCTCTTCCAATAATTGGGATTGTGTCTTAAAGTCTTCTTCTGACTTTTTGCTGATATGCACATATGCGGGATTCATAATAATCGCCTCACTATCTACCAATTGCATTCCCTCCTCTAAAATTCCGGCTTTTTTCAAATCTTCCAACACGCGTTGCTTATAGGTATTCACATCTATCGTTTCCAAAGCCGAGAATCCCAATTCCACATAAAGCGACATGCGATCCGAACGGAGAATATTACTATAGAATCCTACGCGATAGAAGCAGTACTTATCTTCTGGAAAATAGATCCAATGTGTTTCCACATCCTTGCCTTGCTTATCAAAACCAAGATTGAAAACTAATACTTTATTCCACGAATACGTGCCAGCATCGTACGGCAGGTCACAACAATTCAATAACTGCACAAACGGCATAGTAGATATCAATCTGCCATAATGTATATGCTCTCCTGACTCTATAATCACCTCATGTGCAATAGTATCAATTCGGCTTACCTTGCAGTTGAGACGGATTTTATTAGGGTCAACATGCGTAGCTATAGAATGGATATACTCTATTGCACCTCCCTTTGGATAGACGAACTGACCATTATACGATCCATTATCAGCACGTTTGAAATTACGAATAATATCTTCTTTCTCCGCGTACGGGAAGAATCTACCCATCGCATCTTTATCTAATCTGTTCAAATCGCATGCATATAGTTTCTCGTTGTATGGGATTAGGAATTTCTCTGCTATCGAACGACCGAATTTCTCATAGAGCATCTCTTTGAAATTGCTGCTACACATCGTTTCGTTAACAAAAAGGTCATACAGACAGTCAATAAACTCATCCTTCTCCAACTGATGGATATTCTTTTGGAACGGGAAATCTACCAACTTGTCTTTATAGCTAATTTTGGTACATTTATCAACAAGTACTAATTCATTCTTATTGATAGCAGATGTCACCATTTCTTCTATCTCCTTGTGACGGAAATGAAAGAAATGCCCAGAATAGTCCCACACAAAACCATTCCGTTTTGTCGTTTTGCAATATCCTCCTATGCTATCCGTTCCCTCAAGAATTAAATAGTCGTTCTTGCAAAACATCGCGTAACTAAGTCCCGTTACACCTGCGCCAATAATTATATCCATACAAATTTGTTTTAATTTTAGTTACTCTGCATTGACTTTAGTCATCTCTGCGGTTATATTTGGGAAATCTTCAGCCATTAGTCAATTTCTCATATATTTTACTTGCAAACAAAACATCATGCAAACCCAATCCAATATTATAGGCTAATAATCGCTGCTTATCATTCACACGGCCTGTAGCCTTACCAAGCAACACCTCACTTAACTCATTAAATGCCCTAAATTGTGAAAAATATTTAAATCCCTCTACATGTCCCTTGTCATCTGCAAAAATATGATCAAAGAACAAATCGCAATTCTGAAAACCGCGAGTATGAATTGGAACAAGTAAGATTCCCTCCGGATAATTATTATCATCTGCACAAAATAGTTCCGGCATTTCCGTCACCGCAGACACTAATACATCACATTTCTCCAGCAACTGCTCATTTGTATCTACTACAACAAAATTATAATTCCCTTTTGCCCATTTCGCTGCAAATCGTTCTGCATGATCCTTATATCGTTTGAGTCGAATGGTATATTGTTTCTCTTCAGGTAATATTGCTTGCAAACATGTCATGGTCGCATCACCTGTACTCCCCAAACCGATAAACGAATATATAGATGCATTATTTTTTTGTAAGGTCTCTATTGCCAATGCCGCTACAGCTCCGGTACGCATTTGAGTAATCCAATCTGCTTCCATAAGAGCCAGTAGTTCTCCTGATTTAGAATTATAAAGCAATAAATCCGAATGCAATGAAGGCTTTTGTCCCGCGATTCGCGAAACCACCTTTACTCCATAACGATTAAAACGTTCTGGCAGTAAACAAGGCATTGTATTTATAAAATCTGTTCCTTGAGGATGAAGGCTAATCTTCGTAGGTAGCTGTGCCTCGTATTTCATACAGAAAGACTCACGAACCCACTCTACACATTCACGCGGAGAAATACCTAAATCTACTATTTGCTGGTTCGAGATAATTTTCATAAACTATTCAGCGCGAAAACAAGCATATTATTATCTTCCAGATCACGAACAGCCAAACGGATATAATTACCGCCGCATTTACTCGTGCAATCCTTGATGAGGATATTGTAATCCTTCAGCAATTTTACAGCCAATTCACGCGGTGTAAACTTATCCTTGACTTCGCACAGCACATAATTTGCTTCACTCGGCAATACACGCAGCCATGCGATCTTATTCAATTGCTTTACTAATCGTTCACGCTCCTCGCGGAACGCTTCCATCGCTTGCTTATACGATTTCTCGTACTTACCCAATATCTGCAAGAAGAACTCTCCAAACGAATTGATATTCCATATACTTACTTCCCTGCAAATATTCAGCATCAGACTCCGATTGGATGTTGCCAATACGCCTAAACGTAATCCCGGTACACCATACGATTTAGAGATACTCTTTACCACTACCAAATGGTCAAATTTCTCTAGTACTTCGTTGCAAAGGAATGTGGGATGTTCGGTCGAGAAATCAATAAAACTCTCATCCAGCACAAGCACGATATCCTTTTGTTGGCACCATTCCGCCAAACGCAAACAATCCGCATATGAAATATAATTGCCTGTCGGATTATCCGGATTTATCAAGACTAGCGACCAAATCTGTTTATCCGCAAAATAAGCCATTAAGTCATCGGCTGTGTATCGGAAATCTTTCTTGCTCGGTGTAAACACAACCACCTGTTCCGGCATTAAGCGATTTGGATACTCCTCAAAGGTAGGACGAATGATGCCTACTTTTCCTAACATCTGCGATGTAAGTGCTTTAATGAGTTCTGCAGCGCCATTACCCACCGTGATATATTCGTGTTTTACTCCGAAATCTTTGGCTGCCAGCAGATTATTGATGCGTTGTCCGGAAGGATATTCGGTCAACAACCTGTCAAAACTTGCCGCCATCTCGTCGCGCAAACGCTGATTCGGGAAATAAGGATTGACCAAATAACAGAAATCCAACATATGCGGATAGCGCCAATAGCCTCCGTAACGCGAAGCCAACAGGTCATACTGCTTATCGGTAAATATCGACTCTGCGATATCCAAATCCTGCACATCGTCTATCTCATACCATTGTTCGCCTTCCAAAGGAAGGGCGCGCAAGGTTGAATTGTCCAACATCGTAATGACGCGAAGTACCTGTTCGTAGTACTCATTGTTCCCCAATGCGGCACTATATGCCTCCAAGAACGGTACATACATATGCTCCGAGAATGCCTGCGAGAACTTATAGATATTCACCGTCTTGTAATAATCCGGTATCTCTTCGTAGCGGAACTGGCTGTTCGGGATAAAACGCTGAATACGGTTTTCTTCATCTATAGTCACTACAGTACCATCCATCCAACTCTCATATTTGTCAACCAGTGCTAAATCAGGATACGGATGCTTCACCAATTTCTCTAACACCGCATCTTCCATAATAATATCTGACTCTAACAAAAGGGTATCTTGCTCTCGCATATAATCCTTCGCCAAATACAACGAGTAGATATTATTCGTTTTGTCGTAAATGGGATTCTCTACAAACACAATTGGAGTCTTAACGAATACACCGGACAGATACTCTTTCAATTCAGCTCCTTTATAACCAATAACAATAATAATACGACTTAGATGGAGTTTATCGAGCTGCCCTAAGACACGTTCAATCAGCGTCTCTCCGCCAACACGCACCATACACTTCGTATTATTCTGGGTATATTCGCCTAAGCGTTTTCCCATTCCTGCCGCTAAAATAATTGCTTGCATCTATCTTCGCTATTTAGTTTCTTTCTAAAAATTTGCTCTGGCATAAGTGGCAACTTTGGCAAAACTTTTGTCACTTATGCCATTTGTGCCATGTTATTTTTTGCTTTGCACTTTCTGCACTTTTTGCACTTTCATCCTCCAAAGTGCAGATAGTGCAAATAGTGCAATGTCATTTTTCTATGTTCGTTGTGTCGGATGGTATCCGACTTGAAAATTTGCATGAGATTCTTGAGACTCTTGAGACACTTCCCGTCAACTGTCTCAACTATCTCAACTGTCTCATATCATTTTTTCAATATCTCATCCGCAATCTCACGTATCGCTCCTTGCCCTCCGGGTGTCTTCAGAACCCTGATCCCCTTGACAGCCTTCACTTCCGGCCGTGCGTTCGGTGGGCAGCAGGGATAGCCCACGGCGCTCAACAAATCGAGATCATTCACGTCATCGCCCACATAGCATACTTCCGCTAAGGAGATACCTAACTTATCGCATATCTTCTGCGCGGCGCCCAACTTGGTCATACTCCCTTGACGGTCTTTGCTACCTACGCCAAGATACAGGAAGTCCAACTTCAACTTCTCTGCTCTTGCCTTCACAATCGCCGATTGCTCCGACGTCAGGATGCCGCACGGAATTCCGGCCTGCCGCAACAATACCATTCCCATACCGTCGTACACACAAAAACGTTTCATCTCCTCGCCATTCGCCGAGTAGTACATTCCCGTGTCCGTCAAACATCCGTCTACGTCTGTCAAAAAGAGTTTTATAATCATAATCTTTCCTTTCTTGGGGTCCCCAGAGTAAACCGAAGCCTGCGGCTGTTTGCTATGGGGGAGCGCAGCGCAAAGCGAAAGTTCATATGAGCGATTTCATCGCGAATCGTACTGAGCTTTAGCGTAAGCTGCGTTAGTTATTAGTTAGATATTCGTTAATTATTCGTTGGCTATTCTCCTGAGGATTGCCTACCTTCGTCCTATGCATCTAATGGTAAAAACGTGTTCCGGGCAGGCAGGAGAACGAGTCTATGATACCGACTACTTTGTTCTCATCTACCACCACCAAGGTATGTATCGAGTGATGATTCATCGTCTCGCCGGCCTCCACAATCTTCGCATTGCTGCTAATCGTCTTCGGGTTCTTACTCATAATATCCGCTACCGGCGTGGCGAAGAAAGCTTGTCCTAATTTCTGCATCGCCCGACGAATATCGCCATCCGTGATAATTCCTACCAACGCTTCGTTTTCCATCACAATACCAACGCCTAATTTTCCATTGGTCACCACCTCAATCGCTTCGCTAAGCGGCATATTCGGGCGAACAAACGGCAGGTTCTGAGTGAACATCACCTCTTCTACTTTCGCCAGCAACTTACGTCCAAGATCTCCGCCCGGATGCAACTGCGCGAAGTCCGTCGGTTGGAAATGTTTCGCCTCTACGAGTGCACACGCCAACGCGTCGCCGAGCGCTAAAGTAGCCGTGGTACTGGCTGTCGGAATGAGATTCAGCGGATCGGCTTCGCGCTCCACCGCGATACTCAGATGAATATCCGAATATTTGGCTAACAGGCTATCTGCCTTTCCCGTCATGCCGATGATCTTAATCTTCTTTGCCTGAATCAGCGGCAAGAAACGCAGCAACTCTTCCGTCGCGCCGGAATACGAAATAGCCAACACTAAATCGTTCTCCGTGAGCATACCCAAATCGCCGTGATAGGCATCCAGTGGATTGAGGAAAAACGCCGGTGTACCCGTACTTGCCAAGGTAGCCGCGATCTTCGATCCGATATGTCCGCTCTTGCCGACACCCGTCACGACAACCTTTCCCTTGCACATATGGATAGCCTCTACCGCGCGCACGAAATCTTCTCCCAAGCGCGGGATGAGTGCCTCAATCGCCTTCGCCTCACATTGCAGACAATCTTTGGCTTTGTTAATAATCTCGGTTTCTAACATTGCGATAATATCTTTTCAAACGCACGCGTCATATTCGACCATGCGTATTTCGTTTTCTCTTTCTTCAGATAAGTGGTAAAGGCTTTCTGCCTGTCATGGGTAAAATAATCCTTAATATCTTCTGCGATTGCCTTCGCCTCCGGCGCACAGGCATAGCCCATCTTTCCGTCATGCACAATCTCACCTAACCCGCCTACATTCGTCACCAGCATCGGTTTCTCGAAATGGAACGCCACCTGGGTCACACCGCTCTGCGTAGCCGTCTTATACGGCTGTACAATCAAATCCGACGCACCGAAATATTTCCTCAAATCGCCGTCGGGCACAAACTCATTCTTTACTATCACCCTATGCTCCAAACCCAACTGCGCTATCTGCGCGCGGTACTTTGCTTCATCCTCATAAAACTCACCCGCGATAATCAACTGCAAGTTCGGCAGTACTTCTTTCACTTCTCCGAAAGCCTCCAGCAACAGATCCAAACCCTTGTACGCGCGCACTAAGCCGAAGAACAACATATAGTCCTTGTTGCTCGGCAAATTCAACGCCTTGCATGCCTCTTCTTTCGTCATCCGCTCGCCGTAATGATCGTATATCGGGTGCGGCGAGAAAGTCTTGGGAGTGTCCTTTTTGTCCAAATTGTCTATATCTTTGACCACACTTTCACTCAGTGCCACAAAGCCGTCTTGACTCTTCACAAAATACGGTGCAAACAGTTTATCCAGTATATTCGGCTCATGCGGAATCATGTTATGCACCAATGCTATGCATTTCGTCTTGCCGTTCTTGCGCGCCATCTTTGATATGAACCCGTAAGCGGGTGCAAAGAACGACATCCAGTAGCAGCATATAAGTATATCCGGTGCGGCTTTACGAATCGCTTTCCCCACACGGATCCAATTGAACGGATTGCAGGAATTTAATTCCCTGCGGATGATCAAACCCTTCGGCGCGGCCTCTTCCGTATATTGCGTCTTCCCCGGGAAGAGGAACGACGGATATTGCAGCGTAAAAGTCCAAATCTCCACTTCATGTCCTTCGGACACAAACTGCTTAGCCAAGCGTTCGTTGAACGTAGCTAACCCACCGCGATACGGCCATGATGTTCCTAAAATAACAACCTTCATCCTTTCAACTTTCAACTTTCACCTTTCCCCCCAGGTCTTCCTTATACGTGATTTTCTTGTTTGCTTCGTCGCCTTCCACAATGCATACTTCCACCTCAGGATTGTACTTCATCAGGATACCCACATCGTCTGTCGCTTCTATCTTTCCTTTTTCTATCGCACGCATGTAGGCGGGACCTATAACCAGATAGTGGAAGGCTTGCGGCGTTTGCGCACGCATAAACTCTTTGCGGTTACGAATAGCGGACACTTTACCATCTTTGGTCTGATAGAGCGTGTCCGTTACGGGCACAGCTACCGTTACTGCCAAATGACTCCTGAGCGCCTCTGCTACACGTCGTAGAATATCCTGCGACACAAACGGACGCGCAGCGTCGTGAAACCAATAGAACGTGTCCGGATCTTTCTTGTCATCTTTGAGGAAGAACGAGATGGCGTTCCATGAACTCTCCCAGCGCTCGCTGCCTCCGGCAATGATTCGTTTCACCTTGTGCCACGAATTGCGCGCCACTATTTCCTCCGCTTCTTTCAACCAATCCGGGTGCATCACGATGACGATCTCGTGAATAGGAATCGCCTGTTCAAACGCATCTACCGAGTGCTCTAAAATCGAGCGCCCGTCCTGTAAAGGCAGCAACTGCTTCGGGGTTTTCCCACCTACTCTGCTACCCGTTCCGCCGGCTAATATGATCGCTATATGCTTCATTCTTTAAACGCGTTCCAGCCTTGGGCCTTGAGGGCTAACTCTTCTCCGTTTCGGCCAATCAGATTACATCCGTACTCCTGCTTCGTGATATGACCGATAATATAGAGATCCTCCACCGGAATGAGTTTCTCATAGTCGTCCAGAGAGCAAGTGAACAGCAACTCATAGTCCTCGCCGCCGTTCAGCGCGCAAGTGACGATATTCAGGTTCATCTCCTCGGCTAAAGCCGCAGCCTGGAAATCTATCGGTAACTTATCCTCATACACGCAACATCCTACGCCCGATTGGCTGCAGATATGCATCAACTCCGACGATAATCCGTCCGAGATATCCATCATCGCCGTCGGCTTTACTCCCACTTTCCGCAGACTCTCCAGTATATCCCTTCTTGCCTCCGGTTTCAACTGTCTCTCCAGCAGATACTCGCGGCCTTCGAAGGCACTCGGAACACCCTGATTATTCGGAATATTCTGATTACTCAGAGCTATTCGCTCGCGCTCCAGCAACTGCAGACCCATATAGGCGGTGCCTAAGTTTCCGCTTACGCAAATCAGATCATTCAGCTTCGCGCCGTTGCGATAGACGATATCCTTCGCCGCAGCGGTTCCCAAACAGGTGATGGAGATGGTCAAACCCGTCATGGACGCGCATGTATCTCCACCTACCAAATCCACGCCGTAGCGTTCGCACGCCAAGCGAATACCGCTGTATAACTCCTCGATATCTTCTACCGAGAAGCGCTTGCTGATACCCAAACTCACCGTGATCTGCGTCGGGGTGCCGTTCATCGCATAGATATCCGAGAAATTCACCACCGCAGCCTTATAACCAAGGTGTTTCAAAGGTACGTATTCCAAATTAAAATGGATCCCTTCCAACAGCATGTCGGTCGTCATCAAGACCTTCTTACTGCCGAAATCCATCACCGCACAATCGTCTCCAACACCTTTCTTCGTGGACGGTTGCACTGGTTTCAAATCCTTGGTGAGGTGCTTGATCAAACCAAACTCACCATACTCCGATATTTCTGTTCTAGCCATAATATGCCTAATTTAGCGTACAAAGATACACCAAATAATTGAAAAACCAAAATCGGAAAGTGAAAATTTACGCAAATAAGTACTTTTTTGTAGAAAAATGCGTGCGCACTTGCGTATATAAAATATTTTTTGTACTTTTGCGGGCTTTTTGTGCACGTATGATTGAATATATCAAAGGAATATTGACGGAATTGAACCCTGCAGAGGCGGTTGTAGAAGCTGCCGGCGTGGGTTATTCCTTGGCTATCACCTTGCCGACGTACTCGGCGCTGGTAGGTAGCGAAGAGAAAGAAGTGAAACTGTTTGTCACGGAGATTATTCGCGAGGACACGCACGAAGTATACGGATTCTACGAGCGTAAGGAGCGCCAGCTATTCGAGATGCTGATGACCGTCAGCGGTGTTGGCGCAGCTACCGCACGTATGATCATGTCGGCCTTCCAAGCAGAGGAACTACGTATGCTCATCGCTACCGGCAATTCCAAAGCGATGGCGAAAGTGAAAGGTCTTGGACCTAAGACTGCCCAACGTATCATCGTGGACCTCAAGGACAAAGTGATCAAACTCGACCTTGGTGGTGATCCGACAGAGATTCCGATGTTAGAGGTTGAAGCCGACAATGGTATCAAGACCGAAGCCATCAGCGCCCTCACTATGCTTGGATTT
>JAFXWI010000054.1 GCA_017542915.1 Paludibacteraceae bacterium | reverse complement strand
GCGGCATCGGTCTTGGCACTCGGTTTTGCGTACTATTTCTACCGCGACATGTTGGGGAAAGATGAAGGCACCGAGCTGATGAAGACCATCGCTTCGCACGTTCGTAAGGGTGCGATGGCTTATCTCAAACAACAGTACAAAGTGGTGACAATCGTCTTTGTAGTGTTAGCAGTTATCTTCGCCGTAATGGCTTATTTTAATTTGCAGAACGGTATCGTTTGGTTTGCATTCCTGACCGGTGGTTTCTTCTCCGGTTTGGCAGGCTTCTTCGGTATGAAGACGGCGACCTATGCGTCGGCTCGTACAGCCAATGCTGCTCGTCAGAGTCTGAATGCCGGTCTGCAAGTGGCTTTCCGTTCGGGCGCTGTGATGGGTCTGACGGTTGTCGGTCTGGCGTTGCTGGACATTGCCGGATGGTTCTTGGTGCTGCAGAAGACAGGTCTCCTCGCGTGGGTAGGCGCGGACGCAGACCTTATTACTATCACGACGACCATGCTGACGTTCGGTATGGGTGCTTCGACGCAGGCGCTCTTTGCCCGTGTAGGCGGAGGTATATACACCAAGGCTGCGGACGTAGGCGCTGACCTCGTGGGTAAGACGGAGTATAACATCCCCGAGGATGATCCGCGTAATCCGGCAACTATCGCTGATAATGTGGGCGATAACGTAGGTGACGTAGCCGGTATGGGAGCCGATTTGTATGAGAGTTACGCCGGTTCGATCTTGGCTACGATGGCTCTGGGCGCTTCGGCGTTCGCTACTTCGGCAGTAGAAGGAATGCAACTCAAAGCGGTGTTGGCACCGTCGATGATAGCCGCTTGCGGTGTGCTGCTCAGTATCATAGGTATCTATCTGGTGAAGACCAAAGAAGGCGCAGGCATGAAGGAGCTTCTCCATGCGCTGTCTATCGGTACGAACACGGCTGCTTTGCTTATCGCTGCTGTGACGTTTGGTATCTTCGCTTGGCTCTTCGGCACAGAGACAGCACAATGGTGGCAGGTGAGCCTCTCCGTAGTGGTAGGTCTTGTAGCCGGTATCATCATCGGACAGTCCACGGAATACTACACCTCGCAGTCTTATCTGCCGACGCAGAAAGTGAGCGAGAGTAGCCAGACAGGTCCTGCAACCGTGATCATCAGCGGTTTAGGTTTGGGTATGCTCTCTACGGCTATTCCGGTGATCACCGTAGGCGTAGCGATCATCTTGGCGTACCTCTGTGCGAACGGTTTCCATGTGGAGTTCAGCGCCGCTAACCTCAGTATGGGTCTGTACGGCATCGGTATAGCAGCAGTGGGTATGCTTTCGACTTTAGGCATCACCTTGGCGACCGATGCGTATGGACCGATTGCAGATAACGCAGGTGGTAACGCGGAGATGTCGGGTCTGCCTGCCGAGGTTCGTCAGCGTACGGACGCACTCGATGCTTTAGGCAACACGACAGCTGCTACCGGTAAGGGTTTTGCTATCGGTTCGGCGGCTCTGACGGCGTTGGCGCTCTTGGCTTCGTATGTAGAGGAGATCAAGATAGCGCTCATCCGTACCGGCGAAGCGTTGCCAAATGGCGTTGAGGCAGCAAAAGCAACACTCGTGGATTTCATGGATGCCTATAATGTCAATCTGATGAACCCCGTGGTGTTGGTAGGTATCTTCATCGGCTCGATGATGGCGTTCCTGTTCTGCGGTCTGACGATGAATGCCGTAGGACGCGCTGCACAACACATGGTGGAGGAAGTTCGCCGTCAGTTCCGGACGATCAAGGGCATCCTCGAAGGCAAGGCTGATCCGGACTACGCTCGTTGTGTAGCTATCTCCACCAAGGGTGCGCAGCATGAGATGTTACTGCCGTCGATCCTCGCGATCATCGTACCGATCATCACGGGTCTGGTACTCGGCGTAGCAGGTGTCTTGGGTCTGCTCATCGGCGGTCTGGCAACCGGCTTTGTGCTCGCTGTCTTCATGGCAAATGCCGGAGGAGCTTGGGATAACGCCAAGAAATACGTGGAGGAAGGTCATTTCGGCGGCAAGGGTAGTGACTGCCATAAGGCTACCGTCGTAGGCGACACCGTAGGTGATCCGTTCAAAGACACATCGGGACCGAGTCTGAACATCCTCATCAAACTGATGTCGATGGTGTCTATCGTGATGGCTGGTCTGACGGTGACGTACCACCTTCTGTAAATTAAAAATTAAAAATGAAAAGCGGAGCCCGAAAGCTCCGCTTTTCGTTTTGATGATGTACTCTTTATTTACTGAATTTGCCGGTGATGAAATTCCAGACACGGTACACGAGTTTGGTGTAGAACGTGAACTCGCGAGTAGCGTTCTCTACTTGCGTCTCGATCCGCATACGGCGCAGGTCCGCTTGATAATCCGCCTCAATGGTCTTCTTCTCTAACTCTTCCTCCGTCTTGATCTCAGCCGTCAACAGGCGGATGAAAGGATGGATAAAGAACTGCTTGCGGCAGGAGATGGTGATCACAATGAGCAGAAAATAGAGCGCTCCCATGATGAGTGCCGCTGCCCAGATAGGCATATGGTTCGAGAGCGCATGGATGATAGCCACAGCTCCGAAGGAGAGTATAGCGAAGACCAGCAGCACGAGACTCAGGATCAGCAGGAACAGTCCCAACAAACGGCTGATGATGGAGACCATACGCAGCTTACCTGCCTTCGAGAGGGCAGAGCCATACTCGGTCACCTCGGTTTTGAATCGGTCGAAGGAATCGTTTTGCATGTCAAGCCTCCTTTTTCGCCGGTTCAGCTTTTTCGGCAGTTACTTCTGCCCATTTGTCTTTAACTTGCTCGCAGTAATCCTGTGCGCGTTCTGCTGCCTCGTTAGCGAGGTCGGCAATCTGGTTGCGTACTTCTTTGCCTTTCTCCGTGGTGAAAAGCATAGCGGCTGCAGCGCCTACGAGTGCTCCGCCGATAAACAGAGCGGCGTCTTTGAAAAAGTTGTTCATAATAGTGTGTTTTTGGTTTACGGCTGCAAAGATACAATAAAAAAATGACATATGCAAGTCCACATGCCATTTTTTCTACTTTATTGTACTTTTTTTCGCTTCGGATTAGCCGGAAACCATCCTCTCTCCACTCTTTTTTTCTGTTGGAAGAGTTCGAGTATCGACCAGAAGCAAGAGAACGCGAAAGCGCCAAGAAGGGTAGAAACGATCGTGTTGGCGACCAGCAAAGAGGCGGCTAACGTACCGGCTCCTACGAGTGCAAAAGCAGGCCAGCAGGCGGTACCAAACCAATACTCCGCCTTGATGACAATAGGATGAAAAAATCCTATCATCAGGAACACAGAAGCTCCGATGAGGATACCTGTAAAATTCATTTTCTCACCTCCATTTTGGTTACTTTGCCTGCGTACGAGCAGTCCTGATAGGTACCGTAGTTATTGGAGAAGATGAGCGAATCGGCGGTGATCGTTCCCTTCAAAGCCGTTACCATGTAGTTGTCAAATTTACGCTCTCCCATCATCGGGGCAATGCTGTCTCCGCTGATTCTGATGATACCTGCCGAACGAGTGTAGGAAGCACCCGGGATGGTCATGTCGATGGTCAGAGGCATCTTGGACGAGAAACTGATCCCGTACAGAATGAGATCAAGCGTGGAGTCGGTTCGAAGGATCACTTCTGCGCGTACGCCGGTCTTGATGTACGGCTGATTACGACTTTCTCCCTCCACATTCGGCACGGTGTTGGTGCCGGATGCCTCAAAATAGGTCGCTTTGTCAAAGGAAACGGTAGCCGGATTTTCCGGTTCGTCTTTTTTGTTGCAGGCTGCTATCACGAGAGCAGCGGCAAGGAATAATACGATTTTTTTCATTGTTATATATTGAGTTGTATAGTTGCTCCGAGTTCGCGCGGTTTGCCGTGCTGGAGGAAGTCATTACCCATCGAGCGGAAATAGAAAACATCGTATTTCGTGCCCGTCAAGTTACGTCCCCAGAGAAGCAGCCGCACATATTTCCAGTCCAGCGTCAGGGTCGCTGCCAGCAGTCCGTAGAAAGGCTGATGACAGTCGTTCTGTTCGTTCCAATAGATGCGTCCGATGCCGTCCGCTTTGAGACTCAGCCCGACCGCTTGCAGACCTTTCTGTCCTGCTTGGTATTCCGCCGAGACCACGCCATGCAAGGTGTGTTGCGGCGAGTAGGGTATATAGTTTCCTGCATAATCGCCGATTCCGTCGTTGAAATCTATGAACCGTGCGTCCGTAAATCCGTAGGAAGCATCTATCAGTCCCTGCCATTTGCCGGACAGCCAGCGGTATTGCACCGCCGTCTCTACGCCCCACATGCGCGAACGGGCTGCGTTTGCCATCATACGACCGGTCGTCTTGCCGTTCGGAAAAACAGTCACCTGCTGGTCGATACATTGGATATGAAAGACATCCACATCTATCTTCAGACCCGAGACAGGCGTCAGATGAGCACCGAGTTCGAACGTCCAATCGGTCTCGGGTTTATAGGACGTGATGCTGACATCCGAGAAACGCGGGTCAGCTATGTTCAGGTGCATGCCCATGTCTGCTGCCAAGTCAGTCATGACTTGGTTTTGGGTGATGGTACTGAAGATCTGCGGGTTGAATCCGCCAGCTTTGTAGCCCTTCGCCGCATAGCCGTAGATCGTTCCCCATGTGTCTTGATACGAGAGAGCGAGTTTAGGCAGTACTTGCCAGAAATGTTTGGTCTGCGTGCCTCGTATCCGCGTGTGTACGGTCTCATAATCGCTCATGAGCAGCGTGAAGAGGTACTCCACATCCGCCGTACTGAGATAGTTCATCCGCACCCGTTCGTAGTCAAAACGAATGCCTGCTGTGAGGTGCCATTTGCCGAACTGAAAACGGCTCTCATGGTAAGCTGCCGCTCCGTTATGAAGCATATCGAACGTGCCGGGAATAGGTAACTCATTATTCCGAATAAGAATACTGTCGTTCGGAAAAACGGTACGAATACCTCTGTTGGCGTTGCCTAATATCAATTCGTCGATACCCTCTCGCATAAACTCAACAGGCGCTTCCATGTGGTTGGACTTGACAAACGTGCTGATACCTACCGTCCATTCGTACCAAGAGCAAGGACGAGGCGCATGAAGAAGCGCATCGAAAGTACCGGTATGTTGGCGTTGGGTCTGACGCAAGGTGAAGATATCCGCAGGCGTGTAGTCGTTATCCATGCGCATGTCGTCACGCATGAACTGATAGCTTGCCGCCATCCGGAGCCGGTAGCCCTCGTGCTTGTATTCGGCACGCAGAGAAGGGAGTAGGGCAAGACGTTCGTACGAACCCGGACGGTTATAAGCTATCTCGCCGGTAGCAACAGAAGCATACGGGAAAGCGCCTTGACGCACATAATCGGCATAGACCGTTCCTGTCAACCGCCATTGGTCATTCGGTCTGCCGTCCAAGACCAGACGTCCGCCTGCCTGCTGACCGTAGTCCACCTTCGAGCCGTCAAAACGGTTCGTGTAAAAGCCGTCCGTGCGCTGATAGCGTCCGGCTACCCCGTAACCGAAACGCTCGTTTACGGGGTGATAACCGGATGCCTGTGCTCTGATGGTATTAGCTGAGCCATATGATATTTCTCCATGTACATTATACGAATTGAGATCCAGCGGTTGTATGGTGCGTATCTCCATCACTCCGGCAGGCGAGTTGCGTCCGTAGAGACTGCCTTGCGGTCCGCGGAGCAGCTCGATGCGTTTGACGTCCTGCATGACTTGGTCATACATATTCTTATCCATCATCGGTACACCGTCCACCACCATTCCCATGACCGGTTCGTTGATGCGGCTACCCATACCGCGGATGTAGATGCTGCTGGTCATCGCAGCACCGTAGTCCGGCATATAGACGTTTGGCACTAATCCGCTCACGTCTTTGGGAGTCATCACTTGTGCCTGCTCGATGAGTTTGCTGTCCATGACGGATACCTGCATCTGTTGGTGCGAAACCGGTACTGCTACGCGGGAAACGGAGACTTCCACTTCCTCTAACCATATAGAATCAGCAGTCTCTGCCCCATAGGCAAAAACCACCATCAGACTCAATATAAACAGTACCTTTGTTCGCATCGTAGTGAAAAAGCGCGCAAAGGTACGTAAAGTTTCTTAAAGATTGCTTAAGATTTTCTTAAGATTTTAAAATTCGTTATGAAGAGGTATTCGGAGTTCGTTGACGGTGCCGTTTATCTCCAGCGAAAGGATGTAATTCTGGACCGTAAGCTTGGAGACGAGTTTGAGTACCCCGGGTTGAACGCCGGGCAGTAAAGCGCTTAAGATGCTGTCCAGCATCCGTCTGAGCGCTTCCGGCTCAATGGTGATCTCGTTGACGAAGGGCGACAGATGTACCTGTACCGCTAATCCGGCATTGCGGATGTCGGTCTCTCGGCTGTTGAGCCAATGGCTCAGAAACGTCTGTAGATCAATGGTGTAATGGGCAACTTCCCGTTCCTTGCGCAGCATCAGTCCTACGCCTCTGATGGTCTCGACGGGTTTGTTTTTGCTCCATTCCAACTTCCGCCGCAGGGCATTGAGATGCACATCAATAGTGCCTGTGTCGTACTGGAAACGACTGCCCCAAACGTGGTTCAGAATATCGTCCCTTGTGCAGATATGATTCGCATGAACTGCCAGATAATCGAGTAGGGCATACTCCAAACCGGTCAGGTGGATTTCCTGACCATCCTTGCGAACGCTTCGTAACGCGCGGTCTATCTCAATATGTTCGGTAACGGGGCTGTACATAAGCGAGTAATGGTTGTTTATGTTCCGATAGCGAGGCAGATCAGACCGGCGAGAATACCGCACATGGCGAGGAGCTTCTTCCACGGGTCCGGCTCTTTGAGGAAAATCAGTCCGTACGCAAAGCCGATGACCGTGCCTCCTCTTCGGATCATGGAGACTACGGCTATCATCGAGTCCGGATCTTGCAGCGCTAACATATACACATTATCGGAGATGACTAAGAAAACGGAGATGAGGACTATTGGGACAATGGTCGTTGGTCCATGCAAGTGCTGTCGTTTGTCGTTTGTCCATTGTCCATTGTCCATTGTCCTTCGTCCTTTAGCGTAGCGGTCTATTGTCCAAACGATAAGCATCATAATCGCCTGATAGCATGTGTAATAGACCTGTACGGCATTGTGATGGAACTGCCGCATCATGTATTTGTCGTACAGACCGGAAGCAGCGCCGATGAGGATTGCCAACGCCAAGGCGATGTAGTACCGCTTGTCCTGCTTGTTCTTGCTGAGTTTGTTTCTCCTATGTTGCCCGATAGAGAACGCAAAAATACTGCCGATAGCGAGTGTGACGCCGACCCATTGCCAGCCGTTAAGCCTTTCGCCAAAGATCAGCAGAGCGCCAATGAGCGTCCACATCGGACGGGTCGCCTGCCATGGGCTCACTACCGAGATAGGCAGATGCTTGAGTGCCAGATACGCGCATATCCAAGAGCTAAGCACAATGCCGGATTTGACGATCGTCAGCAGATGACCACGCAGGTCTAACTGCGGGACATAGTAAAAACTATCCGCAGCTATCTCCGGTGCCAAGCGCGAGAGAAGCAAAGGAAAAGCAAGTATTGCGGAAGATATCACAATACTTGCTGTCAAGACATCCACGACAGAGTTGTCACGCAGCGCTATTTTCTTGCTGATGTCGTAGAACCCCAGACAGAGCGAAGAAACAAAGGCTAAAAGGACCCAAGTCATTGGTTATTTGTCATTTGTACAAGAAACGCTTGATGGATTTCTTGGGCGTTTTCTCAAACGGCTTGTCCTGCACCTCGATATTCGAGACCTTGCTGTACGACGGAATCAGATGATTCAGTTTCTCGAGATTCGCTTTCATAATCGCTTGGATCTCGTCCAAGGTCATACGTTTGGTGAGCGTCTCATCGGGGAACACCAACGCAATCAGTTTACCTTCGCGTTCAACAATGAGCGATTCGCCTACTGCCTCTTGGTTATTGAGTTTGTCCTCTATCTCCTCGGGGTAGATATTCTGTCCCGAAGCACCAAGGAACATGGTCTTGCAACGTCCTTTGATGTAGATATTCTTCTTTTTATCCAGACGTCCGAGGTCACCGGTACGCATCCATCCGTCTTCGGTGAAGACAGCTTTGGTAGCTTCCGGGTTCTTGTAATAACCCATCATGACGTTCTCGCCTTTGACGAGGATCTCACCGATACCGGCTTCGTTGGGATTGTCAATCTTTACCTCCATGTTCATCACCGGTGCACCGCCTGAACGAGCCTTGAAATACTTAGGAGGATTACCTCCGATGAGCGGCGCACACTCGGTCATTCCGTAGCCGATAGAGAGCGGGAAATGGATATCCATCAGACATTTCTCTACGATGGGGTTGATGGCAGCACCGCCGCAGATGAAGTACCGCAACTTACCGCCGAAAGCATTCCTCAGTCCGCTCTTCACGCGGCTCTTGAGGATAGCTCCGATAATCGGTGTATGCCAGAACATACGGATGACCCATTTGCTGAGCATCGGGTCGAGGTTCTTCTTGTAGATCTTCTCGATGACCAACGGCACCGTCACTACCAAGTACGGCTGTACGTCCTTGAGTGCCTTGAGCAGGATAGATGGCGTCGGGCTTTTGGTCAGGAAATAGATATGCGTTCCGCTGCAAAGCGGGTAGAGCAGTTCGCACACCTGACCGAACATATGCGCCAGAGGGAGCATCGATACCAGACGTTGACCCGGATCAACGGGCAGGATCTTCATACCGATTTCAATATTGTTGCTAATAGCGCGTCCGTTGAGCATGACGCCTTTAGGCGAACCGGTAGAGCCGCTGGTATAGTTGATGAGCGCAAGAGCGTCCGGATCAGCCGAGAAATGTACATTCTCAGGCTCTACGCCATGCGGATACTTGGTCTTGAAGGCAGCCTCCAACTCCTCTGCGGAAGGCACTTTGGTCTTCTCGTTATGATAGAGTATTTCCCAGTCTTCCAGCGAGATAGCCGCTTTGAGTCGGGCAGGCATTGTCTGTTTCTGCAGCTCTTTCCATACATAAGGACCAACGAACAGCATCTCGGAATCCGAGTGATCCAACAGATGAGCGATGTCCTCTGCTGTGAAATCCTGCAAGATGGAGACGACAACCCCCTCATAGGCAGCTACCGCAAGGTAGGCAACTGCCCAGTTGGCGCAGTTACGTCCTGCCAAGGCGATCTTATCGCCGCGTTTGATACCCAGCTGCTCGAAGAGCGTATGTAAACGCAACATCTCTACAGCCAAACCGCCGAAGGAATACTCGTGATCCTCTCCGTAGTCTGTCAACGCAGGGTCGCTCCATTGGTGCGACATCACGTTCGTCAGATAATGTAGGTAATGGTTCTGCATAAGTTTCAATGCCTGTTTCCTGTATTATTGATACAAGTAGCGTTTAATAGAACGTTTCGGGGTTTTCTCGAATTCCGAAGCCACCAACTCGATGGAGCTGATCTGGCTGTATTGCGGCAGGTCTTTGTTCACCGCAACACGGTTCTCCTCCATCTGCTGGGTCAGACTCTTGGTACCCAGTAACTTCTTGCCGTCCGGCGTGGTGTCCGGATAAACGAGTGCTACTAATTTATGGTCACGATCCACTACGATCGATTCTGCAACGCAGGGCTGCGAGTTGAGTTTGTCTTCCAACTCCTCCGGATAGATATTCTGTCCGCTCGGACCGAGGATCATGTTCTTCGAACGGCCGTGGATGTAGATGTTTCCGTCTTTATCGAGGATACCGAGGTCGCCGGTACGCATCCATCCGTCTTCGGTGAACGCAGCTTTGGTAGCTTCCTCGTTCTTATAGTAACCTTTCATCACGTTGATGCCACTTACTTGGATCTCACCGTCTTTCTTGTACGGATCTTCGCTATCGATACGCACATGGCATTGCGGGATCTCTTTTCCGCAGCTGTGGAACGCATAACGATACCAGTCTTCATAGCTAATAAGAGGTGCGCACTCGGTCATTCCGTAACCTACGCAGTACTGGAACTTGATATCATGCAGTACTTGCTCTACTTCGCCGTTGAGGGCAGCACCACCGATGATCAGATAACGGAGTTGACCACCGAAGGTCTTGTCGAGACCCTCTTTGACTTTGCCACGGATGATGCGGTTGATAATCGGAGTCTTCCAGAGCACCTTCATCAGAGGAGAACTGATCTTAGGCAGCACCCCTTTCTTCACGATCTTCTCGATAACCAAAGGCACGGTCAGGATCATGAACGGTTTGACCTGTGCAAAAGCTTTCATCAGCACGGTCGGCGTAGGAGCCTGTGTCAGGAAATAGGTCTCTGCTCCCTCGCATACCTGATACAGGAACTCGAACATCAGTCCGAACATATGCGCGATGGGCAGCATCGAGAGTACGGTATCTCCCGGCTGATGAGGAATACGATGCGAAGCAAAATCCACGTTTCCGCTCAGGTTCAGATGAGTCAGCATCACGCCTTTCGGGTTGCCGGTCGAACCGGAGGTGTAGTTGAGAACTGCCAAGTCATCGAAGTTATCGGTCGGATAGTGTACATCGTCTATTGTCACGCCGTTGGGGAATGCTTTTTGGTAAGCAGCTTCTGCTCCCTCAAAGGCTTTGCGTGTCTCCTTCTCAGCGTCCACGATCGTCATGTCGTCCATGAAGATAGTGGCTTTCAGACCCTTCATTTGTTTGGTGTCAATCTTCTTCTTTACATTCGGACCTACATACAGCAGCACTGCTTCCGAGTGATCTACGAGCGAGTAGATACCATCGGCTGTGAAATCCGGCAGGATGCTCACCACTACTGCTTTGTAACTCTCTGCCGCAAGGAACAACAGTCCCCAGTTAGCACAGTTACGACCACAGAGAGCGATTTTATCACCCTCTTTGATTCCCATTTCACTCCATGTGATATGCAGTTTTTCGATAGATGCTGCCAGCTCTGCATAGGTGTAAGAGTTGACGCCATCAAGATCCTTCATCGCGAGACAGTTCCAACGGGAACGCATCGTCTCCTGCAAATAGGATAAATAATGTTTTGTTGCCATTTTATTTTGTTTTTATATCTGTTGCTATTTCGCTTTTTTCCTAAGCGACTGCAAAGATACTATTTTATTTTCGAATAACCGTTCGAAAAGTGATTTTTTATTCAGATTTTCAGCAAATGGTATAATTCTGAATATGTTTTCTCCAATAAAGAAAAGTCCATCTGTGTTTGTGCCATACCATTATCGTAGGTGTTTTTGACATGCGTGAACATGAGTGCCACTTGTTCGCGGTCGATGTCCCGACGTATGATCCCGGCTCGCTGGTCATTGTAGAGCACTTTGCGCCAAAGTTCCAGTTCCTTGAGTGCCAGACGTTGGGCTTTGCGGTGCAGGGCAGGGAACTTGATATAGGCGGTGAACATCAGGTTGTTGACATTACTGGTGTTGATGGACTTCACATCAAAACTCATCAAGGTATCTCTCAGCCCGTTCAGGTACGTCATCAAGGCTTCAATCATTTGTGCCACACCTGCGTCTTCCGGTACTCCTGCCAACACGTGCTGTTTAGGCTCCAAGAAGTATTTCTCCATACAGATGGTGAACAGCTCGTCCTGATCCTTGAAATAGTAGTACAGCGTACCGCGACCGATGTCCAACGCAAACTGCAGATCCGTGATGCTCACGTTCTGATAGCCCTTGAGTGCGTAGAGCTCCATCGCCTTGCGGATAATATATTCTCGCCTGTCTTTCAATGTTGTGCTTCGTAGCGGTCCAATGCTTCGTTCATGATCCGTTTGCCGTCTGCTATGATCTGTTCTGCTTTGTCAAAATCGAAGGTGTTGTAGGCATATTGGCGCATGACGGCGTGTACGTCCGGAGGCGTGAGACGAAGCGAGAGTAGGGTGTTTTGCTGGATCTGCATGTCACTCATTCGGTCTAACATACCATAGAAACCGATTACGCGTTGCAGGTTATTGGCTCTGTCGGAACGTATCTTGTTCACTTTCTGCCCGATCTGACGGAGTTGGGTTTCTAATCGTCGTGAAACCGAAATACCGCGTGCTGTCCACTCCGCCAATTTGCCCTCCACGTTAATAGGCTCGGGTTTGGGTTTGAGTACCATACTGTCCTTGCCGCTGATATCCATCGCTACGAGGATGTCGCCTTCCGTACGGGGCACTAAATGAAGTGGCAGCGGGTTCAATATACCGCCGTCGATGAGCAGTCGTTGACCTATTTGTACGGGTTCAAAGAAAAGCGGAATGGAGATAGACGCACGTACGGCTTCAAACAGACTTCCCTTGCGGAAGACTACCTCTTCGGTATTGATCATATCGGACGCCACGATAGCGCATGGTATTTTGAGGTTCTCGATAGGCCTATCCGGCACTACTTTCTGCAACTCCTCTATGATCCGTTTGCCTTTGACAATCGAGTTGGGGCTCAGCAGGTTAAAGTCAATCATGCGCCAGATGAACTGCATATCCACTTTGAGAAACCACTCCTTGGCTTCTTTGAGTTGACCTGCCGCATACATGCCTGCGATGATCGAACCCATGGAGCAACCGGCTACACTGGTAATCGTATAGCCGCGTTCTTCCAAGGCTTCTATCGCTCCGATATGCGCTAATCCACGCGCACCTCCGGAACCCAATACTAAAGCAACGTTTTTCATATTTACAATGTACGATGTACGATGTACGATTTATTGACGATTCGTCAATTAAACCTGCTTTGCAGGCACGAGTTTCTCTCGGATCTTGATATAGATCGTCTCGCCTTTCTTGGCGTACTCGGTCTTCACGTAACCCATACCGATTCCTACTTTGGTATTCGGGAGCATGATACCCGAGGTGACGTTTCCGATGGTCTCGCCTTCGGCATTGCAAATCTCATAGCCGTTACGCGGAATAGCGCGCTCCAAGCACTCGAAATGTACTAATTTGCGTTTTACACCTTCGGCTTTTTGGGCTTTGAGGAAATCACGGTCAATGAACTCCTTGGCATCCAATTTGGTGATCCATCCTAAACCAGCCTCTAAAGGCGAGGTGGTGTCGTCGATGTCATGACCGTAGAGGCAATACCATTTCTCCAGACGCAAGCTGTCACGTGCGCCGAGACCGATAGGCGCCAAACCGAACGGCTTACCTACTTCGAAGAGTGCATCCCAGATCTGTTTGCCTTTGTCTGCGGGGAAATAAAGCTCGAATCCTCCTGCTCCGGTATAACCCGTATTCGAGAGAATAACACCCGGTACGCCTGCAAAACTCCATTCGCGGAAGGCATAGTAGTCAATAGACTTCAAATCTGCGTCGGTCAACAGTTGCAGTAACTCCGTCGCTTTCGGTCCCTGTACTGCCAACTGACCATAGCGCTCACTCGCGTTCTCCAATCTGATATCTGAATCCTGAAATCTGAGATCTTTAATTTTGTTCACCCAGTTCCAGTCTTTGTCGATGTTTCCGGCATTGACGACCATGAGGTATTTAGTGGTGGAGTACTTGTAGATGATCAGATCATCCACGATGCCCCCTTTGCCGTTCGGCATACAGGTGTATTGGCATTTTCCGGCAGGAATAACACTCAGGTCGTTGGTAGTGATATATTGCAGAAAATCCAGCGCTTTCTCGCCTTTGACCCAGAACTCGCCCATGTGGCTTACATCGAACACACCTACGCCCTCACGAACGATCATGTGTTCTTGGTTGATACCCGTCGGGTATTGAATAGGCATGTTGAAGCCTGCAAACTCAGCCATCTTTGCGCCTAACGCAATATGAATGTCTGTAAACGGTGTTGTTTTTAACATATATATACAATTTAACGATTTAACAATTTAACGTTGCGCAGCAACCATTTTAACGATCTCCAGAATGACGCCTTGGGCGGCTTCGAGAGATCTGATAGGCAGATACTCGTACCGGCTGTGGAAGTTCTCGCCTCCTGCGAAGATATTCGGGCAGGGCAGACCTTCGAAAGAAAGTCTTGCGCCATCTGTTCCGCCTCGAATCGGTTTCACCACAGGCGTCACGCCCACGGCTTTCATCGCCTCTTGGGCAAGGTCGATAATATGCATCACCGGCTCTATCTTCTCGCGCATGTTATAGTACTGATCGCGTATCTCTGCTTCGGCTGTTCCTGCTCCGTAGAGCTCGTTGATGCGCGCCACCACCGTCTCAATGAACTGCTTGCGTGCCTCAAAATGTGCGCGGTCATGGTCACGAATGATGTAACTGAGTGTGCTCTCTTCCACCGTTCCTTGCATGCCTACCAAATGGTAGAAACCCTCATAGCCCTGCGTATGTGCAGGAGTCTCGTGGGTAGGCAACATAGCCGCTAACTCATTGGCAATCAGCATCGAGTTGCGCATTTTCTTATATCCGTAACCTGGGTGAACATTCAGTCCGTGGATATGAATCTTACAAGCTGCGGCATTGAAGTTCTCAAACTCCAACTCCCCTATGGCACCGCCGTCCATGGTGTACGCGAAGTCGGCTCCGAAAGCGGCTACATCAAAATGATCCGCTCCGCAACCTATCTCCTCGTCCGGCGTGAAGCCGACACGTATCTTTCCGTGCTTTATCTCCGGATGTGCAATCAGGTACTCCATCGCAGTCACTATCTCGGCTATACCGGCTTTGTCATCGGCTCCGAGAAGGGTCTTGTTATCGGTCACAATCACATCCTGTCCGGCATAACGGGCATCGATGAAATCGCGCTCTTCTGCTTTAACGATCGAGGTCTTCACGTTTTCACCGCTTGCATCCGGAGAGGTGTCCATATGCGCAATAAACCCGATGATTGGTCGTTGGTCATTGGTCATTGGTCGTTGGTCATTGGCTTCCAGCGTAGCCATAATATACCCGTTCTCATCAAGAGAAACATCGCTCAAACCGATTTGTTTCAGTTCGTCTGCCAGATACCGGGCAAAAACCATCTGTCCGGGTGTCGAAGGTGTCTTTCCTGTGTTCTCATCACTCGTCGTGCAGAAAGACACGTATTTCAAAAAACGATCTACTATATTCATAAATCTCAAATTTCAAATGACGATATTCATTTCGTTCGTTCGGTTTTCGACGAAAGCTAAAATATTGTCCGTCACGTTCTCGCACATAGCTATTCGTCCTTCCCATGTGCCGGTTCCGGTATGCGGACTCAGCACTACGTTCGGCAGCCCCAAAAGTGCCGATGAAACCGCAGGTTCATGTTCGTACACGTCCATCGCAGCTCCGGCAATAATACCGCTTTTCAGCGCTTCCACCAACGCTTGTTCGTCCGCGTGCGCGCCGCGCGCGGTGTTTATAAGGTACGCACTCCGTTTCATCATTCCCAATTCGGGTTTGCCGATGATGTGATGCACTTCCGGCGTATAAGGCAGGTTCAGACTCACAAAATCGCTGTCCTGCAGCAAACTCTGAAAATCCACATACTGTGCTTGCTCCACCACCATCTGCTGCCAACTTTTCGTACATGGTACATCGTTCCTTCGTACATCTATAGGTTTCCTATTATGATAAATTACCTTCATCCCCGAAGCCAAAGCGCGTCTTGCCAAAGCCTGTCCGATGCGCCCCATGCCGATGATACCGAGCGTTTTGCCGTACAGCGAATGACTCAGGTTCCGCATCACCCCGAACTCTATCGGACAGCACAGCTCCTCATTCTGACATCTGACATCTGACTTCTGACTTCTCATCGCTCGGTCAAACTCACTCACGCGGCGTGCTACATCGATCATCAGCGCAAAAGCCAATTCAGCAGTGGGTTCCACTACCGGCTGCGGAGTATTCGTCACGCGTATACCTCTCTCGCGGCACGCGTCCAGATCGATATTATTATACCCGGCACCGAAGTTCGCAATCAGCTGAAGGCGTGGCATCGATGCAATCAACTCCCGAGGCACTTTGTAATCGAATGTGCTGACGAGAATCTCAGCATCTTTCCAAGCATCATTGAGCGAAGCGCACACTCCATCATTGGGCGAAACGCTCAATAATTCAAAGCCTTGCTCCTCAAGGCGTCTGAACCCTTCTTTCGGCAGCTCTGTGGTGAATGCTATCTTCATTTTTGTACAAGCAAAAAACCTTTGCGGCTGCAAAGGTACAAATTTTTTTGCATATATGCAAGAAAAAAGCGAAAAATCATTAAAAAAATGTACGAAGGACAAATGTACGATGTAAAAGTGATTTTGAAAAAATTCAATTGAGATAATACGATAATATAACGATAAGTACACGATAATAAGGCTAAGACCCCTCAATACCCCTTAGAGGGTGAGGGAAAGGGAACGGCGAAAAAATCGTTCGAGTGAAACGAGATATGAATTGAGCGATTAGTATATCTCGACGATTTCGCGGGAGAGACGACGGGTGATTTGTGAGGCAGGAAGAGGACGGACGTTGGTCGTTTGGAGGTCGGTCACACGCTGGGTCGCTTTGACCACAAGTGGGATCTCGGCTTTCTTGGTGCCAAGGATGAAAGCTTGTGTGTGCATGTTCTTCTCAAGGATATAGACGTGATTGTCTCGGCGTTGGTAAATCGTGTTATAATCCACATTACCACGCACTTTCTTGAGGCGGAACTTCTCGATCTTGCGCTCGTCCATGTTGACCAGATTGAGCATTTGAAGCTGGTCGGCATTCAGCTTGATACCAAAAGGAATGGTGATCTTGATCTCGGCATGTTCGGAGAACCGGCGTACGGCATATGTGCGTGAGTCCACGATGTAATGACGCTGGAAGGTGAGTTTGAAACAACCGAGGTATTTGCGGATTTTCTGGGTGTGCGTGAGGACTGTCTCGCCTTCGGATTCGTTGCTGACCGTCCAATGCTTGAGGTCGCCCATTGCCTGCTCGAAATCTTGGCGCATATTACCCATCGCAAAGAGGGAACGATGAACGACGACTCCGCTGTCCACGGCGTTTGCTGCACGGCGAATGAATTTCTCTTTGCTCTTTTTCTCCATCCGTTCGATTGCCTGTCCGGCGAGGATCTCATCTGCCTGTTTGCGTTTCTGGGCATCGAAGAAACGCTTGCAATACCGTCCTTTGAACTGGAGTGAGTCGGTGTTGTCTCTTTTGGCTTGCGGCAGAACGACGATATCGGCAATCATCTGCTCCATACCCCACGTGCTTCCTTCGCTGTCCATACGCACATCGCTGACGACGCTGTAACGGGTCGGCGTGTCGGGAAACTCATCTGCCAACTTGACATAGACGGCGTGGAGCAGGGTAGCCATCTGTTTGCGTTTGTTGCGTTGCTTGCTCTTTTGGGCTGCCACCACGGTCTCTTCCAAGGCAATAGGCTGCTCTCTGAGGGTGAAGACCGATGGCTCCGAGGACGTGAGTAGCGAGGCAGAGATGGTCAGTTTCTCGTATCCGATGAACGAGATGATAACACGACTGTCGTTGGGCAGGTCGGCTTTGAAGGAAAAAAGACCATCGTTATTGGTGGCGGTGCCTAATTCGGGAGCTACTTCGGGATAGACCGTAGCATAAGAGACAGGTGCACCGTTCTGATCCACCACGCGACCTTGATAGATCGTAGCGTGCATGCAAACGGCGGTACACAGGAGTATAAACAGAAAGATTTTTTTCATAAACAGCACTACTAATTTGAGCGTGCAAAGGTACAAAAAATATTTGATAATTGATAATTGATAATTGATAATTGTTGGTTTTAAGATATAAAAAGCACTTTTTTTAAATAAAATGACGTGCGCGCTTGTGTATTTCATATTTTTTTTGTAATTTTGTGCGCTCATTTCATTGAAATGGGAAAAGGATATATATATTGATATAAAATCTTATATTTATATGGACAAACAAACACAGATGTATGTGGACGCTTTTATGGCGGACCTCATTAAGAAAAACCCGGGTGAGAGCGAGTTTCACCAAGCAGTCAAAGAAGTACTCGAATCCGTAGCCCCGATGATCATGGCTTATCCGTATCTACGCGAGCAGAAGATCATGGAGCGAATGGTAGAACCGGAACGCGTGATCATGTTCCGCGTACCATGGATGGATGATCAAGGCGAAGTACATATCAACCGCGGTTTCCGCGTACAGATGAATAGCGCTATCGGTCCGTATAAAGGCGGTATTCGTTTTCATGCGTCTGTGAACCTGAGTATTATGAAGTTCTTGGCTTTCGAGCAGACCTTTAAGAATGCGTTGACGACCCTGCCGATGGGCGGCGCAAAGGGTGGTTCTGACTTCTCGCTGAGAGGTAAGAGCGATGCTGAAGTGATGCGGTTCTGTCAGAGTTTCATGACCGAGCTGCAGCGTCATATAGGAGCAGACACCGACGTGCCTGCCGGTGACATCGGTGTGGGCGGACGTGAGATCGGCTTTATGTTCGGTCAGTACAAAAGGCTTCGTGACGAGTTCACGGGAACCTTGACCGGTAAAGGTCAGCTCTGGGGCGGTTCGCTGATGCGTCCGGAGGCAACCGGTTACGGAGCTTGCTATTTCGCAGAAGCAATGTTAGCTACTCGTGGCGAGAGTTTCGAGGGTAAGAAAGTGTGCATCTCGGGATCCGGTAACGTAGCTCAGTATGCGGCTCAGAAAGCTATGCGTCTTGGCGCTAAAGTGCTGACGCTTAGTGACTCCGATGGATTTATCTATGATCCGGAAGGTCTGAACGAGGAGAAGATGACGTTTGTGTTCGAACTCAAGAACATCCGTCGCGGACGTATTAAAGAGTACGCAGCTAAGTATCCGCAAGCACAGTATTTCGCGGGTGAGCGTCCGTGGAAGATTGCGTGCGACATCGCTATGCCTTGTGCTACGCAGAACGAGATAGAGAAAGGCGATGCCGAGAACCTGATCAAGAATGGCTGTTTCTGCGTGACCGAAGGTGCAAACATGCCTTCTACACCGGAAGCGATCTCTGTTTTCCAAGGCGCAAAGATCTTGTACAGCCCGGGTAAGGCATCGAATGCCGGTGGTGTAGCTACCAGTGGTCTGGAGATGACCCAGAACTCCATGCGTCTCAAATGGACGGCAGAAGAGGTAGATGCTCGTCTGCGTACGATCATGGCGGATATCCACGCTGCTTGTCTCAAATACGGAACCGAAGAGGACGGCTACATCAACTATGTCAAAGGCGCCAACATCGCCGGCTTTATGAAAGTAGCCAACTCGATGGTTGAACAAGGCTTAGTGTAAGGTGTAAGGTGGAAAGTAATTATACATCGTTGATGGTGAAGCGCGTGAAGCGGATCTTGTTAGTGTGCAATAACTATGACAGTTTTGCACTGGAGGAAGATGGCCGTATTGACGTGCAGATCGCACAGGAGTACGCGGAGTTGAATCTATCCAACCCGCCGTCTATCACTCGTGCCGAGACAACCAAAGAAGCGCTGTCGGTCATCGAGGAACGTAAGGCGTCGAAGAAACTGCCGTTTGATCTGATCCTCACGATGTACAGTGTGGGAGAGCTGGATGTATTTGACTTTGCCAAAGAAGCCAAACTCCTCATGCCCGATTGTCCGATTGTGCTGCTTTCCGCCTTCAGCAAGGAGATATACAACCGCATCGAGCAACACGATCGTTCGGACATCGATTATTTCTTCAACTGGAACAACTCCACCGACCTTATTATCGCTATCATCAAACTGATAGAGGACCAACTCAATGCGCCGCATGACATCCTCGATGAGGGTGTGCGGGCGATCTTGTTGGTCGAGGATTCCGTTCGGTATTACTCCACGTATCTGCCGCTTCTCTATAAACTCGTGCTGCATCAGAACCAGATAGCTATCCGCGATGCGCTGAACGAGAAACAACAGTTGCTTCGTAAAAGGGCGAGACCGAAAGTGCTGATGGCGACTTGCTATGACGAGGCAGTAGCGCTTTATAACCGCTATGGAAAGAATATCATCGGCGTCATCTCCGACATCGGTTTTGTGCTGCATAAAGGCGATCCGTCTTCTTCCGAGAAATTGGATGCGGGCGTGGACTTGTGCAAACTCATTCGTGAGGACAACCCGACGATGCCGTTCCTGATGCAGAGCTCTCAGGAGTCGATGCGCTCCATCGCTAAGCAACTCAAAGTGGGTTTTGTGGTCAAGAAATCCAAGACGCTGACCCAAGAGGTGAGCGAGTATATCGAGTATGAGTTCGGTTTCGGAGACTTCATCGCGCGTGACCCACGTAACGGCAAAGAGATTGCTCGCGCAAGTGACTTAGAGGGCTTTGAGCATATTATCTCCACAATCTCGTCTGCCGCTTTCCGCCGATTGAGCGATAATAACTACCTCTCCAAATGGCTTTTTGCAAGGGGTCTGTTCACTGTTGGTCGAACGGTTAGCGCCCTCAAGATACAAGACGAGACGGATATCGAGAACATCCGTCAGACGAATATCCGGCTTATCCACGACTACCGTATCAATCAAGCGCTTGGCGTGGTAGCCAAATACTCGCCGGAGACCTATAACGACACCATCTGGTTTGCCCGTTGCGGCGATGGACCGATGGGCGGAAAGGGCAGGGGACTCGCGTTCCTCAACCATGTGCTCCAGAAAAACGATCTCTATGACCGTTGGGAGAACATCCGTATCTTAGTGCCTCGCACGATGGTTCTGACGACCGACTGGTTTGACCGTTTTATCCATGACAA
Organism: Paludibacteraceae bacterium; assembly: GCA_017542915.1. The sequence goes on along the minus strand of JAFXWI010000054.1, from coordinate 9,617 downwards.
CGGATTGCAATACGTCATCAATGCCGATCTGACGGACGAAGAAATCCTCTCGGAGTTTGTAGCAGCGGCACTTCCGTTGGAACTGCGCGATGCACTTCGTCATTTTATCCGCGTGACTCAGCGTCCGTTGGCTGTGCGTTCGTCGTCCAAACTGGAAGACTCGTATTATCAGCCGTTTGCAGGTGTCTATAGCACCTATATGATCCCTCATACAGAGAATGAGGATCAGCAGCTGAGACTGCTGAGCAAGGCGGTGAAGTCGGTATATGCGTCTGTTTATTTTGCCGCTTCGCGTGGTTATATTACCTCTACGGGTAATGTGCTGAGTGAGGAGAAGATGGCGATAGTGCTGCAAGAGGTCTGCGGCGAGCAGGAAGGAAATTACTATTTCCCGGTGATCTCGGGTGTAGCGCGAAGCGTCAATTTCTATCCGGTGGGTAAAGAGAAACCCGAAGACGGTATTGTCAAAGTAGCTTATGGTTTAGGAAAAGTGGTTGTGGATGGCGAACAGGTGTTGCGCTTTAGTCCCAAATACCCGAAGAACGTGCTGCAGACCTCGACCGTCGATCTCGCTATGCGGGAGACTCAGCAATCGATGTTGGCTCTGTCGCTGAGTCCTGAGAAATTCAAGACCTCTATTGACGATTCCATCAACCTCGAGCGTATTCCTATTCATGACTGCGGACAGTTCGAGAGCCTCAAGATGATCGCTTCGACCTATGACCGTGAGAACATGCGCATCGTCGATTCCTGTTATCCCGACGGACCGCGTATCGTCACGTTTGCCCCGCAGTTGAAATTCAAGACTTTCCCCTTGGCGGAGATCGTTGAGCAGCTCCTTATCATGGCACAGCAGGAGATCAAATGTCCGGTGGAGATTGAGTTTGCCGTGAACTTGGAACATGAACCGCAGATCTTCCATGTGCTGCAGATCCGTCCTATTTCCGCCGATTCGCTGAACGCAAAGGTGGAGTGGAGTCAGATAGACGAGTCCGGTGCATTCCTTCGTTCTGGCAGCGCGCTGGGTGTGGGACAGATAGACGAGGTAAGCGATATTATCTATTTGCGCCGTGACACCTTTGATATATTGCGTACGCGCGAGATGGCGGATACTATCCGTCAATGGAACAACCGCTTGCGTCAAGAGGGCAGACAATATCTGCTCATCGGTTTCGGTCGTTGGGGTTCGCAGATCCCGACCTTGGGTGTCCCCGTTCAATGGAGTGATATCAGCGAGGCGAAAGCGGTAGTCGAATGCGGGTTAGAGAATTTCAGAATAGAACCTTCGCAGGGTTCGCACTTCTTCCAGAATATGACTTCGTTCAATGTCGGATATATGAATATTGACCCTTGGGCGCGTCCTGAGGATCAGTATGACGCGAGTGTTTTGGACGCTCTGCCGGCTGTGGAAGAGACGGAGCTTGTCCGTCATGTGCGGCTCGACAAACCGTTAGAGATGTACATCGACGGTTTTGCCAACAAGGCGATGGTGAAAATTAAAAATTAAGAATTAAAAATTATTATTAATAATTAAAAATTAATTGCTATGCAATTAGTACTCCAGATTATCACGCTCATCGGTTCCGTAGCTCTGCTAATGTACGGAATGAAAGTGATGAGTGAAGGCCTTCAGAAGATGGCAGGTAGTAAGTTGAGCAATGTGCTCGGCACGATGACGACTAATCGTTTCTCGGGCGTGCTCACGGGTGCTTTCATCACAGCGGCAGTGCAGTCTTCCACGGCGACTACCGTCATGACCGTCAGTTTCGTTTCGGCAGGTATTCTGTCCTTGGCTCAGGCAATCTCGGTGATCATGGGTGCCAATATCGGTACTACGTTCACGGCGTGGATCATGGTACTCGGTGGCGGTTCGTTTGACCTGCGTCTGGTCGTTTATGCGGCTATCGTGCTTGCTGTAGCACTCATCTACACCAAGAAAAACGCTAACCTTGGTGATTTCCTGATGGGTCTGTCGCTGATGTTACTTGGTTTGACGACCTTGAAGATCAACGCTACCGAGATGCATCTGGACACCATCAGGGTGGTACGCAATTTCTTCATCGCTACCTCCAGTTGGGGGTATGGAAGTTATTTCCTGTACTTGTTAGTGGGCGGTATTCTGACGTTTGCTGTGCAGTCATCGGCCGCTATCATGGCGATTACGATGACCCTTTGCTCAACGCACGTGTTGCCGATCGATATGGGTATTTCGTTGGTCTTGGGTGAGAATATAGGCACGACCATTACATCGAATATCGTTGCTCTCTCTGCCTCTGTGCAGGCAAGACGTGCTGCGATGGCCCACTTGGTGTTCAACCTCTTCGGTGTCATCTGGGTGCTCTGCGTGTTCCGTTGGTTTGTGGGCGGTGTGTGCGAGTTATGGGGTGTTGAGTTTCAGCCGGGAATTCCGTCCGATGTCTCGCCGGACAAGCTGAATGCTATCTTGGCTACGTTCCACACTTCGTTTAACGTCATCAACACTTGTATCCTCATCGGGTTCATCAAAGTCTTGGAGAAACTGGTGATCTGGATCATCCCGTCCAAACCGGAACAGAAAGATACGGACAGCTCGCTGCGGTTCATCTCCGGTGGTCTGATGTCCACTTCCGAGCTTTCTATCCTGCAAGCATGGAAAGAGATTCACGTCTTTGCCGTTCGTACGCAACGAATGCTGGGCATGATCCATGATCTGTATTACGAGAACGACGGCGCACAGTTTACCAAGATCTTCTCGCGTGTGGAGAAATATGAAGGTATATGCGACCGAATGGAGTATGAGATAGCGCAGTATTTGAACAACGTGGCGGACGGTCGTTTGTCGGATCAGTCCAAACACGAGGTACACAAGATGTTGCGTATCATCAGCGAGTTGGAGTCGGTCGGCGATGCGAACTATAACCTCTCTCGTTATATTCGTCATAAACACGAGCATAATGTGCAATACACCGAGTATCAGAACAAGAACGTGGAGATGATGATGTACCTCCTCTCCGGAGCAGAAGCGAAGATGGTGGAAGCTCTCGAACGTGTTAACATCACCCAAGACGAGTTCTTGGAGATGACGAACATGGAGAACGAGATCAATAACTTCCGTGACGAGCTGAAGATGCAGAACATGCAGCATATCACCGAGAAAGAGTACGACTACTCGACCGGCGTCAACTACATGGATATCATTCTCGAACTGGAGAAGATGGGCGACTACATCATCAATGTAGAGGAAGCTGTTTACGAACATAAACACGATAAATAATCAAGCACTATATGGAAATCAGTTTACGGGCTCAATCGATGCCGGAGTCGCCTATTCGTAAGTTGGCGAAATATGCCGATGCTGCCAAGCTGGCAGGCGTGCATGTTTATCATCTGAATATCGGTCAGCCGGATATCAAAACTCCGCCGCAGGCACTGGAGGCAGTTAAGAACTTCAATCCCGAGATACTCGAATACTCGCCTTCTCAGGGTCTCAAATCGCTGCGTACGAAGATGGTCAGTTACTATGCCGAGTACGGTATAGACCTCTCGCCGGACGAGATCATCATCACTTCCGGTGGCTCGGAAGCGATCATGTTTGCGTACATGAGTTGTCTGAATCCGGGCGATGAGATCATCGTAACAGACCCCAGTTACGCGAACTATATGGCGTTCGCTATCTCCTGCGGAGCTGTGGTTAAATCGGTGAAGACGGACATCAAGAACGGCTTTAAGTTGCCGCCGGTAGAGGAGTTTGAGAAACAGATCACGCCGAAGACCCGAGCTATCCTCATCTGTAACCCCAATAACCCCACAGGCTATCTCTATACCAAACAGGAGATGCGGCAGATACGCGATTTGGTGAAGAAATACAACCTCTATCTGATCTCCGACGAGGTCTATCGTGAGTTTATCTACACCAAGTCGCCGTATATCTCAGCCTGCCATTTGGAGGGAATAGAGGAGAACGTGGTGTTGGTGGACAGCGTGTCCAAACGGTATAGTGAGTGTGGTATTCGTATCGGTGCGCTCATCACCAAGAACAAAGCCGTTCGTGAGGCGGTGATGAAGTTCTGCCAAGCGCGTCTGAGTCCTCCTTTGTTCGGACAGGTGGTAGCCGAAGCATCGCTCTCGACCCCCGAGGAATACATGCAGGAGGTGTATGACGAATATCTGAGTCGCCGTAATTTCCTCATCGACCAGTTGAACCAGATCCCGGGTGTCTTTGCTCCTGCTCCGACGGGTGCTTTCTACGTCATGGTGGAACTGCCGGTGGACGATGTGGAGAAGTTCTGCAAATGGTGTCTGACAGACTTTATATACGAGGGATCGACCATCATGATGGCTCCCGGAACGGGTTTCTACACCGATCCCGAAGAAGGTCGTCATCAAGTCCGCATGGCATACGTGCTCAATAAAGAAGATTTAGCGAAAGCAATGATCGTTCTGCGCAAAGCCCTTAAAGCCTATAACGCCTAACAGTTTAACAGCTTAACAAAAAACGACGCCCGAAAGCGTCGTTTTTTATTGTTATCATTCCATCGTGTCCTCCATCGAGTCACCAACGATCTTGCGGTAGAGCTCCTTCGGGTCGGTAGCTTTACGGATGATCTCGTGCAGGTCTTCGATCTTCACGCGGTCTTGGGTCATGGTGTCGCGGTAACGAACGGTGACACATCCGTCTTTCTCAGTGTCATGATCGACAGTGATACAGAACGGAGTACCGATTGCATCCTGACGGCGGTAACGCTTACCGATCGAGTCTTTCTCGTCGTAAGCCACCTTGAAGTCGAACTTCAGTTCGTTCATGATTTCACGTGCTTTCTCGGGCAGACCATCTTTCTTAACAAGCGGCATGATACATGCTTTCACCGGTGCAAGAACAGCCGGTAAGTGCAGTACGACACGGGTCTCACCGCCTTCGAGTTGCTGCTCCTCGTAGCTCGAACACATCACACTCAGGAACATACGATCCACACCGATAGAGGTCTCGATGACATATGGCGTGTAGCTCTGGTTCAGCTCCGGATCGAAGTACTCGATCTTCTTGCCGCTGTATTTAGCGTGCTGCGAGAGGTCGAAGTTCGTACGGCTGTGAATACCCTCTACCTCCTTGAAACCGAACGGCATGAGAAACTCGATATCGGTAGCTGCATTTGCGTAGTGAGCTAATTTTTCGTGGTCGTGGAAACGGTATTTCTCGTCGCCGAGACCGAGGGCTTTGTGCCAACGAAGACGGAATTGCTTCCAGTGCTCGAACCATTTGAGTTCCGAGCCCGGACGAACGAAGAACTGCATCTCCATCTGCTCGAACTCGCGCATACGGAAGACGAACTGACGCGCTACAATCTCATTACGGAATGCCTTACCGATTTGCGCAATACCGAACGGCACTTTCATACGACCGGTCTTCTGTACGTTCAGGAAGTTCACGAAGATACCTTGCGCGGTCTCCGGACGAAGATAGATCTTCATGGCACCATCAGCCGTCGAACCCATCTCTGTTTGGAACATGAGGTTGAACTGCCTTACGTCGGTCCAGTTGCGTGTACCCGAAATTGGGCAAACAATCTCCTCGTCCAAGATGATCTGTTTGAGTTCGTCGAGGTTATTGTCGTTCATCGCTTTGGCAAAACGCTCGTGGAGTGCTTCGCGTTTGGCGATGTGCTCTTTCACACGCTCGTTGGTGGCTTTGAACATCTCCTCGTCAAAGCTCTCACCGAAACGTTTGCGGGCTTTCTCTACCTCTTTGGCAATCTTGTCGTCATATTTGGCAATCTGATCTTCGATCAGCACGTCCGCGCGGTAACGCTTCTTCGAGTCGCGGTTGTCAATCAACGGATCATTGAATGCATCTACGTGTCCGGAGGCTTTCCAAGTCGTCGGGTGCATGAAGATAGCTGCGTCGATACCGACGATGTTCTCATGCAGCAAGGTCATGGAATCCCACCAATAACGCTTGATATTGTTCTTCAACTCCACGCCGTTCTGACCGTAGTCATACACAGCTCCTAAACCATCGTAGATCTCGCTGGAAGGGAAAACGAAACCGTATTCCTTGCAATGCGCTACGATTTTTTTGAATGTTTCTTCTTGTGTCTGTTGTGCCATAAAGCTATTTACGATTTAATCATTTACGATGTATGATTTATTGACCCATTGGGTCATTTGACCAATTTGCCTGCAAAGTTACTGCTTTTTTTTGATATATGCAAATAATTGCAAAAAAATCCGTAAAAATCAATAAAAATAACGTGCAGACTTGTGTATATGAATTTTTTTTTGTACCTTTGCAGTCGCAAAGGTGTGCATGAAGAAAATCGAAGTTGAAAATTGAAAGTTAAAATACATATATGAGCAAAAAAGAAATTCAATTCTCCCTTGTCTATCGTGACATGTGGCAGAGTAGCGGACGTTATGTGCCGCGTAAAGACCAGTTGGCGCGTGTGGCGCCTGTGATCATCGACATGGGCTGTTTTGACCGTGTGGAAACGAACGGCGGTGCGTCCGAGCAGGTAAACCTGTTGTACGGCGAGAACCCGAATCAGGCGGTTCGTACGTTCTGCAAGCCGTTCAACGAAGCGGGTATCAAGACCCATATGTTGGACCGCGGTCTGAACGCCTTGCGCATGAATCCGGTGCCTGCGGATGTGCGTCAGTTGATGTACAAAGTGAAGCACGCACAGGGAACCGACATCACCCGTATCTTCTGCGGTCTGAACGATCCGCGTAACATCATTCCGTCCATCAAATGGGCGAAAGAGGCAGGCATGACAGCGCAGGCAACGATGTGTATCACCTATTCGAAAGTACACACTACCGAGTATTACATCAACCTCGCTGAGCAGCTTATCGAAGGCGGCGCACAGGAGATCTGCCTCAAAGACATGGCGGGTATTGGTCGTCCGGTTATGCTCGGAAAGATCGTAGCAGCTATCAAGGAGAAACACCCCGATATCATCATCCAATACCACGGTCATACAGGACCGGGCTTCTCGGTGGCTTCGATGTTGGAGGTAGCGAAAGCCGGTGGCGATGTGCTGGATGTAGCGATGGAGCCGCTTTCTTGGGGTAAGGTTCATCCGGATGTGATCACTATTCAGGCGATGTTGCGCGATGCCGGATTCCTCGTGAAGGACATCAATATGAAAGCGTACATGGAGGCGCGCTCACTTACTCAGGAGTTCATCGATGATTTCCTCGGTTATTGGATTGACCCGAAGAATGCGCTGATGACTTCGTTGCTCGTTGGTTGCGGTCTGCCGGGAGGTATGATGGGTTCGCTCATGGCGGATCTCAAAGGTATGCACGCAGCTATCAATGCGAACCTCAAGAAGAAAGGTGAACCCGAACTGAGCGAAGACGAACTGCTTGTACAGCTCTTCGATGAGGTTCAACGCATCTGGCCGATGCTCGGTACGCCGTGTCTCGTGACACCGTTCAGCCAGTATGTCAAGAACGCTGCGCTGATGAACCTCTTCAGCCGCTCGATGGGTGAGAAAGACTTCACACGCATGGATCCGGCTATGTGGGGTATGATCCTCGGTAAGTCCGGTAAACTGCCGGGTGAGTTGGCTCCGGAAATCATCGAACTCGCCAAAGAGAAAGGCTTTGAGTTCTACACCGATGATCCGCAGAAACTCTATCCGAACGTCCTGCCGCAGTACATCAAAGAGATGGAAGAACTGGGCTGGGATCGCGGACAAGACGATGAGGAGCTCTTTGAGTTCGCTATGCACGACAAGCAATACCGTGAGTACAAATCCGGCATTGCTAAAGAGCAGTTCAACAAAGACCTCGCCGAGCGAATGCAGAAAGCAGGCAAAGAAGTGCCGGAGAACTTGCGTCAGTATTTGCAGACCACTAACGCTGACAGAGCACAGAATGCCGACGACATGGCAGCAGTTGCTATGGCATTGCACCTTGCGCAAGGCAAAGAGCACAAAGAGGGCATCATCGAGCTGCCGCAAGTTAGACCAACTGCATGGAATCATAAGTATTATACGTTGAAATAAAAACAATGAAGGTTCGTGCTAGTCGAGTGTAAGCTCGCTTACACTACTCGACGACGCCGAAGCTCCATAATTTAATTTTAAATTATGAAAAAGTACAATTTCAATGCAGGACCGAGTATCCTGCCGCAAGAAGTGATCAAAGAGACGGCTGAAGCCGTGATCGATTTTCAGGGTGAAGGACTTTCCGTCTTGGAGATTTCTCACCGTGCTAAGTATTTCCAACCCGTTATGGACGAGGCGGAAGCGTTGATGAAAGAGCTGTTGAATGTGCCTGAGGGTTATCGCGTGCTGTTCCTTGGCGGCGGTGCAAGTCTTCAGTTCTGCATGGTTCCGTTCAACCTGTTGGAGAAGAAAGCGGCGTACCTCAATACCGGTGTTTGGTCGAAGAAAGCGCTCAAGGAGGCAAAAGGTTTCGGTGAGGCTGTCGAAGTAGCTGCAAGCACTGACTCCATCCCGACAGATTACGAGATCCCGCAGGACGCTGATTATTTCCATATCACCACCAATAACACCATCTTCGGTACCGAGATCAACGATGAGAAACTCGCTGAGATCTATCGCAAGAAAGGTAATGTGCCTTTGGTAGCCGATATGAGTTCGGATATCCTCAGCCGTCCTATTGATGTCAGCCAATACGACATCATCTATGGTGGTGCACAGAAGAACCTCGCTCCTGCCGGTGTGACCTTTGTGATCATCAAAGAGTCGTGTCTGGGCAAGGTAAGCCGTTATATTCCGACGATGCTGAACTATCAGACCCATATCGATGGCGGTTCGATGTTCAACACACCTCCTGTGCTGCCGGTTTATACGGCTCTCCTCACGCTTCGTTGGCTCAAAGCGCACGGTGGTGTGAAATGGATTCAGGCTCGCAACAAAGCGAAAGCTGATCTGCTCTATAAGTGCCTCGATGAGAGCAAGTTGTTCATGCCGACCATCTCCAAGAAAGAGGATCGCAGCTGCATGAATATCTGCTTCGTCTTCAAACCGGGTTACGAGGATCTCCAAGACGATTTCTTCAAGTTCGCTACGGCGAAAGGCATGGTGGGTATCAAGGGTCACCGTCTTGTGGGTGGTTTCCGTGCTTCCTGCTACAACGCCATGGATCTGGAAGGCGTACAAGCGCTCGTTGATTGCATCAAAGAGTACGAAGCACAGCACTAAATCTTAATAATCGTGTACTTTTTGATGCGATTTGAATAACGGACTAATAACGGAGTTTTAACGGAGTCAAGTCGGACTAATGTCGGACGCAACCTAAAAGCTCCAAATCTTAATAATCGTACATTTATGAAAGTATTAGTAGCAACAGAAAAACCTTTTGCGAAAGTAGCCGTGGACGGTATTCGCGAAGTGGTGGAGAGCGCAGGATATGAGCTCGCGCTCTTGGAGAAATATACGGACAAACAAGCTTTACTGGACGCTGTAGCTGATGCCGATGCGTTGATCATCCGTTCGGATGTGGTGGATGCTGCGGTCTTGGATGCAGCCAAACAGCTGAAGATCGTCGTTCGTGCCGGAGCCGGTTATGACAACATCGACCTCGATGCTGCAACTGCACACAAGGTGGTAGCGATGAACACCCCGGGTCAGAACAGCAACGCCGTAGCAGAGCTCGCGCTCGGTCTC
>JAFXWI010000009.1 GCA_017542915.1 Paludibacteraceae bacterium | reverse complement strand
GAGCATTGCGGCGGATAGCGTTGTAGATGTCCGGCTCGCTCTCTTTGTCGAGGTTGATCACCTTAGCATAGCAACCACCTTCGAGGTTGAATACGCCCTCGTCATCCCATCCGTGCTCGTCGTCACCGATCAAGAGACGTTTCGGATCGGTGGAGAGAGTGGTCTTACCTGTTCCGGACAGACCGAAGAAGATAGCGGTGTTCTTACCCTCCATATCGGTGTTAGCCGAGCAGTGCATCGAAGCGATGCCACGGAGAGGCAGGTAGTAGTTCTGCATCGAGAACATACCTTTCTTCATCTCACCGCCGTACCAAGTGTTGATGATCACCTGCTCGCGGCTTGTGGTGTTGAATGCTACGCAAGTCTCGCTGTTCAGACCGAGCTCTTTGTAGTTCTCTACTTTTGCTTTGGAAGCATTGTAGATCACGAAGTTCGGCTCGAAGTTCTCCAACTCCTCTGCGGTCGGCTGGATGAACATATTCTTAACGAAGTGAGCCTGCCATGCTACCTCAACGATGAAACGAACAGCCAGACGGGTCTCTTTGTTAGCGCCGCAGAATGCGTCCACTACATAGAGGTTCTTGTTGCTCAACTCCTTGATAGCCAGCTCTTTTACTTTAGCCCAAACGTCCTCGGACATAGGGTGGTTGTCGTTCTTATAACCCTCAGTGGTCCACCAAACATTGTTGTGGCTCTGAGCGTCATCTACGATGTATTTGTCTTTAGGCGAACGACCGGTGTAGATACCTGTCATTACGTTTACGGCGCCGAGCTCGGTCAACTGACCTTTGTCATAACCGGTCAACTCCGGCTTGGTCTCCTCTGCGAACAGATACTCGTAGGAAGGGTTGTGTGCAATCACTGTTGCACCCTGAATACCATACTTGGTAAGATCTAATTCTTTCATTTTTGCAAAAATATTTAGTTGTTTATCTTTAACTTTTTCACGATTTAACAGCTTAACAATTTGATGTTTACCGAACAAGCCCTATTAAATCGGGTACAAAGGTACAACAATTTTTGCAAATATGCAAATATTGAGCACATTTTTAAAGAAAATTTCTTAAAATTGTGCAATAAGTTTGTCAATTTCAATAAAAAGCAGTAATTTTGCAGCCGATTATGGAAAATATGCGCTATAATAAAGAGGATTTGCAGCAGGCACTTCAAGTGTTGCGCAGCGGAGGAATCATCGTTTATCCGACGGATACGGTGTGGGGTATCGGGTGCGATGCTACGAACGTAGAGGCGGTGAAACGCATCTACGCCCTCAAGCAACGGGAGGATTCCAAATCGATGCTTGTGCTGCTCGATTCGGCGGCTAAGCTCAACTATTATGTCGATGTTCCCGAAGCGGCAGAGATGCTATTGGGAGTACAGAATACAGACCACTTCGCTGACGGAGCACAGACTGATTTACAAGACGAGGCCACCAAGCCGATGACGATCATCTATCCCAATGCGCGGCATTTGGCTCAAAACCTCATTGCCGAAGATGGTTCTATTGGCATTCGGATCACCTCCGAGCCCTTCAGTCAAGCCCTCTGCGCGCAACTCAAACGCCCTATTGTCTCTACCTCAGCGAACATCAGCGGACATCCTTCAGCGCGTTTCTTTCATGAGATAGAACAAGCGATTTTAGAGGGAGCAGACTACGTCTGCCTCTTCCGAAGAGAAGATGAGACACCTCACCAACCCAGCACAATCATCAAAATAAACGCTGATAATTCCTTTAAAATCATCCGACAATAATTAATTCGTAATTTTTAATTCCTACTTTCTGTGGATCTTCGTCGAAAACAACAAATATGGTACATTCTTGCCGACCTCATCAGTAGTGAGCTCGTTTGGCTGTGTTTCTTGGGTTTTCGATGGATGGTGTACGAAGGGCGTGTGGCGAGCACGGATGAGGTGCTGATACCGGCATTCAGTTTTTGGTTGCCGCTGGTGGTCTATCCCTTTGTTTGTCTGGTGGTTTACTACCTCTCCGGCTATTATCTGAGGCCTTTGCAAAAGCCCCTCTGGAGGGAGTTTATGCGTACTTTCGTTTCATCGGGAGTGATTGCGTTATTCTTCTTTTTTATCATCATCATCGATGATGACGTAGCTTCTTATGACCGCTATCTCGTCTCGCTCGGAGTGCTTTTCGGCTTGCAGTTCACGCTCAGTTATATCCCTCGTCTGACGATCACGCTTCTCTCGCGTCGCCGTGGAGTGCTGCGTACGCGTACGGTACACTCGATGGAGGAAGTGGATTCGCTGGTGGCAGGAGAGCAGGATGAGGTGATCATCGATCTGCCGACCGGTTATACCGACCGTCAGTTATACGAACTCATCGCGCGCTTGTATCCGCTCACGTGCGAAATTAGTATGGTTCCGCGCGTGTACGATATGCTTACAGGCGCTGCTCGTATCGGCCACCTCAACCGACCGTCTCTCATTCGTATTACCGAGCAGGCGATGTCGGATTCTGAGTTATGTGTCAAACGCGCTTTTGATGTGATCACTTCGTTCACGGGGCTGCTGTTACTCTCTCCGCTGATGGCAGTTATTGCACTGATGGTTCGGTGTTCGTCCAAAGGACCGGTGCTCTATTCGCAGGAACGGGTCGGTCTCTACGGTCTGCCGTTCCGAATCTATAAGTTCCGCACAATGATTGATCATGCGGAGGCAAACGGTGTGCCGCAGGTCACCGCGGACAACGACCCGCGTATCACGCCTATCGGGCATTGGCTGCGTAAGTATCGTTTGGATGAACTGCCGCAGTTATGGAATATCCTGAAAGGGGAAATGGCGATTGTCGGTCCGCGTCCCGAGAGACCGTATTTCGTGGAGCAGATCATGAAAGAGGCGCCGTACTACTGCCTGCTATACAAAGTCCGTCCGGGGCTCACCAGCTGGGGACCGATACGCGTCGGTTATACCGATACGATGGCCAAAATGATCGAACGGCTCAACGCAGATATTGTCTATGTGGAGAATATGTCGTTGCTCCTCGATCTCAAGATTCTGTTTTTCACTATAGGAGTTATTATTCATGGAAAAGGCAAATAAACTATCGTACGACGAAGCTATCCAGCGTGCAGAAACCATCATTGCCCGTCTCGAACAGGCGGACGCATTGAGCATGGATGAGTACCAAAAGAGCGCCTCGGAAGCCGAAGCGCTGCTCAAGCAATGCCGGGAAGAATTAACTCCGACTGCGTAAACGAATTTTTCTTGTTTGGATCTTCCTCTCTCACTCTATATGTAACTTCCTTCGGGAGGAGAGGAGGACGATGATGGCGGTGATAGCAGAGAGGGTGTCGCTTACCGGAATAGACCACCAGACACCATCTATCGGGTTGTTAAACAGCGTCGGCAACCATAATACCAACGGAATGAGATACAGCACTTGGCGGGTGAGGCTTAGGAAAATAGCCTTGCCCGCTTTTCCGATGGAAGTGAAGAGGTTACCCGTAACCATCTGGAAACCGATGATGAGCATGGTCGAACAGATGATACGCATCGGTTTGATGGTAAGGTCTATCAAGACGGCGTCATGCGTGAAGACCTCTGTCACGAGTTGAGGGAAACACTCACCAAGGATGAAGATGATCGACATCACACCGGTCGCATAAGCGCAAGTCAGGTAGAACGAATGCAGCATCCTCTCGTATTGCTTAGCGCCGTAGTTATAGCCCGCGATAGGTTGCATACCTTGGTTGAGACCCATTACCATCATCGCGAAGACGAAAGTCAGACGGTTGATGACTCCATACGAAGCAATCGCCATGTCGCCGCCGAAATTCCTCAACTGGTTATTGATGATGATGACTACAAAACAATGAGCGATGTTATACAGGAAAGGCGACATTCCGATAGCCAAAGCCCGGAACGTAATGTGCTTGTTAAGTCGCCAAATTCCCCGATGAAATCGAACTAATTCGTTCTTATCCATGAATTTCGTCAACTGCCAAACGACAGCGACCGCTTGACTCAAAACGGTAGCTAAAGCGGCTCCACGAACGCCCATGTCGAGACCGAAGATGAAGATAGGATCGAGGATGGTATTGATGGTTACCGCCACGATCGTTGCCGCCATCGAGAAACGCGGATGACCTGACGAACGAAGCATGGCGTTGAGACCGAAATAGATATGCGTGAGGATGTTTCCGTACAGGATGATCTCCATGTACTCGTGCGCGTATAATAAGGTGTCCTCGCTTGCACCGAAAGCCATAAGGATCGGATCAAGCCAAATCAGACCCACTACCATCACAATCGACGAAAGGAGGATATTCATCACAATGACGTTCCCCAAGACCCTATTGGCACGCTCGTAGTCTTTCTCGCCGAGGTAGATAGCTAAGAGTGACGAAGCCCCGACGCCCACCAGACTGCCGAAAGCCGCGCAGATGTCCATGAACGGCTTGGCCACCGTCAATGCGCCCAAAGCCAACGCCCCGCATCCATGACCGATATAGATACTATCGACGATGTTATACAGCGAAGTAGCTGTCATCGCGATGATGGCAGGCAAGGCGTATTTCCAAAGGAGCTTATGTACAGGAGCTGTCCCGAGTTCGTTAGTTCTGGTCATGGGATGTAGTAGTTTACTAGTTTATTAGTTTATTAGTTTACTAGTTGACTAGCTATTTTATTAAACGCTTCCGCGCCAGGATGTCCGGCTTGCAGGGCGATCGGCATTCCTTCATCGCCTCCTTCGCGGATCGATTGAACCAACGGAATCTGACCCAAAAGCGGGATATTCAGTTCCTCAGCAAGGTTCTTTCCTCCGTCTTTGCCGAAGATATAGTATTTATTTTCAGGCAGTTCGGCAGGGGTGAACCAAGCCATGTTCTCGACAAGACCAAGGATCGGCACGTTCACTTTCTCGTTGCGGAACATCTCCACACCTTTGCGTGCATCAACGAGTGCTACGGGCTGCGGCGTAGTGACCACGATGACACCTGTGAGTTGCAACTCGGAAATAAGCGTGAGGTGGATATCGCTCGTTCCGGGAGGCAGGTCAATCAGGAAATAATCGAGTTCACCCCAATGGGCATCTTCGATGAGCTGTTTGATGGCGTTTGAAGCCATACCTCCTCTCCAGATAACGGCCTGCTCGGGGTTGACGAAGAACCCGATAGAAAGCATCTTCACACCGTACTGCTCAATGGGTTCGATGAGGGTGCGACCCTCTTCCTCTACCGAGTACGGACGCGCGTCTTCGCATCGGAACATCTTCGGCATCGACGGTCCGTGGATATCGGCGTCGAGCAATCCCACCGAGTAACCCTGTTGAGCCAAAGCAACCGCTAAGTTCGCCGTCACCGTCGATTTGCCCACACCGCCTTTGCCGCTATGAATAGCTATTACGTGCTTTGCACGTATTGGAGATTTGAGATTGGCAATTTGAGATTTGATGTTCTGTTTAACGAACTTGGTGTGAATATGAGCCGCTATATTCGGATCGATATAGGTCTTAAGCGCCGTCTCGGCAGCTTTCACCACTGATTTGAGGAAGGGGTCGTTATCCTTTGGAAAAATCAACGAAAAGGACACCTCAAAACCCGAGATACGAATATCGTCCTCCAGCATTCCGCTCTCTATCAAATCCTTGCCCGTTCCCGGGTACCGCACATGCCGCAAGGCATCTATTACTTGTTGTGGATACATGAAGTTATTTACGATTTAGTCATTTACAATGTACGATTTATTGAGTCATTTGGTCAAATCCAAACAAATTGGGCTGCAAAGGTACTGCTTTTTTTGCACATATGCAAACGTTCGGGCATGTTTTTTATAAAAAATGCGTGTCCATTTGTCCTTTTTGTTTATTTTTGTCCATTTCTTGCACAATTCAAAAAAAAGCAGTACCTTTGCACCGCAAAACGTAATTGCGTAATAACGAAAAAAATGAATATGAATCTTTTGCAGAAAATAGCCGTAATGGCATTGTGGGTCTTGCTGCCGTTGGGAGTGAGGGGGCAAAGTGCGTCCGTAGCAGAGAAAGAGATGACGGTTGCAGAACGGAATGCTGCGCAGGGATTCAATGATACCATCGACCGATTAGATCCGGATTTTGTTTTGGTATCGCTTTGTGTAGCGGATCCGACGGATTGGCACGATGAAGCTCTTGGTGCTGTCGGGCATGCTTTCTTGCGCCTCCAGTGTCCGACTTTTAACTTAGATTATTGCTTTAGTTATGAGGGGGAGAGTATAACAGCCAATTTCTATCAATACATAAGCGGAAAGACCAAGATGGGTATGTTTGCCATTCCGACAAGTACATATGTGGAGGATTATCGGAGATGGAATCGTTCAGTACATGAATACAGGCTGAATATGCCGCCTGAGGCAGAACAGCGCTTGTGGGAGATTATGGATAATCACCTGACACAGGGCATAACTCTTCGACAGGATTTGAATAAATACGGTTGTGCCATTACTGCAGTAAAATATGTAAAGCGAGCGCTTCGAGAGGTGCCTATCGTCTATGCACCGAATGCGGAATTGGAGCACATGACGCCTCGTGAAATCGCTTATCGAACAATGGCAAATCAACCATGGTATCGTTTTCTATATTTGATTTTTGCGGATAATGCATCCGGAAGTGATATCCCTTTGGATGAGAAACTGATTATTCCTTCCGATTTGGCGGCTGTTTGGCAGCAAGCTACGGTCAATGGGCAGCCTTTCGCTGTCTATATCGGCGATATGGTGGAGGGAGCGCCGTTGGAGAATAGCAAACCGTGGTTTACTCCAATGATGATTGCGATATTGATCTTGCTCATCACCATCGGTATGGCTTTCACGCGTTATCCGTATTGGGATTGGTTCTTGTTGGGAATCCAAGCAATTATAGGAATTTTGCTGATTATTTTATGGTGCATCATGCCTCATTTTGGAGGACCGGCATTTATCTTATTGGCTCTTTTTAACCCGCTTCCGGCGATGGGCTGGTATTGGCATCGTTATTGGGCATTGCCCTATGCAGGTGTCTTGTTGGTTGGAATAGCCATCTTGACCTTCTGGCCTCATATGGTGATCGATCCATTCTTCCTCGTCCTGTCGCTCTCATATGTGGTAATAACTGCCAAAGATGATATTAAACGTATCTTCAATCACCAATAACCAATGATGAAATATCCGCTTCTTCCATATTCGCGATTGGTGTATGATATTACACGCTGGATGCCGGGTGTATACCGGTTTCCTATTACGTTGCGATGGAAAAACGGAGCGAAAGAAAAAGATCGTATCGAGAAGGCAACCCGTTTGGCTTTGGAGAACCATCCAGTATTTTCCATGCAAGTGGATAGGAAGGGGATGCACTATTCCTCAAAACGCAAAGATATTCTGCATGGAAAATATCATCGTTTTTCTCTTTCTGAAGACGGAGAGGATGTACTTATCCAAGCAGAATTAAATCGTATCTTAGGAGACGGGAAAAGCATGGAGATTTTAGCAGAAGATCTTGAGCGTGCATATAATGGTTTTCCTCTGGAAGCCGATGATTATTGGGGATATGTAGCGCGTTATGAACAGCAGAAAAAAGGGGCGCATTATCAAGACAGTCATGAATGGCTGAAACAAGAATTTGCGGACGACATTATTCCGGTTCGTCCGGCGATAGACAGACGTTGGATTGCCACGCTCCTTCCGCCCCAAGCCGGATTATACATAGATGATTATACGGTTTTGCATGAGTCGATAAATAGGTTTTGTAAAGAGAATATCCTTTCATTTGAAGGTTTTTTCTCGCTCTGTACAGCCCTTGCTATTGCGGAGTATTGCGGTACGGACGAGGCTGCACTCACATGGGCATACGAGGGACGCGAAACACCTGAAGAACAACGTATTTTCGGCAGTCTCCATCGAGATGTGCCGTTTGAGATTCGAAAATCGATAGCCGATAATCGAGAATCGGCGATCCGCGAGGCTCGTAATCAAATCCGTTCCGGTATCGCTCATAGCGATTATCCCTATACGCTGACGGCGCCCTATAACAAGCGATGGAACTATGCGGTGAATGTATTGCGGGTAAATGATGTGAAGGATATGCTATGCGCTGCAAATCTGCCAATAGAAATAGTATCTATCCCAGAGCTCAAGTATGCCTATGCTCTCCTCGATGTAGAGATTCATGAGCATCAGGATGATCTGTCGCTTTGGTTCCGCTATTCCGCTACCCATTATAAAGAATCCTCTATCCGCCGCTTTGCGGCATTGGTACGCAAATATGTTGAATGGCTTCTGGAAGAATAGTTCGTCATCCCGTAATCCCGTAATTACGTCATTATGAAAAAACAACAATGAACGCCCTCATAGAAAACATATCTCTTCGCGCTTTGCTTGAGCAATCGCTTTTGCAAGCCTCTATCGCTAATCCGCATCGGGAGACGAACCCCGTACGGACCGTGGATGAGTGGTGCGCCTATGTGGAGCGTTTTGCGCGTTGTATGCCGTGGCAAGGAATGGATATAGGCGAAGAAGCCTCGTTCTTTAGGCGTATAGACCAGAATATTGGCTATTTCTATTTTCTTTTGGATCAACCGCTGGATGCGCTCAAGGACAGGGGCTATATCTATCCCTCGCTCCAATATGAACCGCGAGTAGCGGCTTGGCTTAAGGATTATAACAAAGCTTGGGGGGAATATCTCAGCACTTCGGAAAGTTGGAACGACTCCTATTATAAACTCGCGCGCACGGACGCGCGTTTCGAGCTCGATACCGATCGCTACGAGTCGCCCGATAACTGGCATTCTTGGAACGACTTTTTCGCGAGAGGGCTGAGGGCGGAATTACGTAATCACGTAATCCCGTCATTACGAAATTTCCTCGCACCCTGCGACGGCGAGATTGCTTTCTCGCCGGTCAAGACCGCGAGTATCACTAATTGGCTTGACCTCTTGGGCGACAGCCCCTATCGGGATGCGTTTGCTGGCGGCGAGACGACACATATCGTCCTCGATGTCTTTGATTATCATCGTTTTCATGCGCCGTGCGATGGTACGGTGCTGGAATGCAAGACCATAGAAGGCATCCATGCCGGCGGAGGTGTCATCATCTGGGATGAAGAGCAGGGTAGGTATCGCTATGATCAACTCGGCGTGACCGATTTTCAGATGCTCGAGACGCGCGGAGTCCTCATCTTGGACACTCCTGCTTTCGGCAAGATCGCCCTTGTCGCCGTCGGTGTCCAGCAAGTCTCCTCCGTCCAGTGGACATTTACAAATGACAAATCACAAATGACAAATCACAAATTAACTCAGGGCACTGAGTTAGGCAAATTCCTCTTCGGCGGCAGCGATATCGTCCTTTTCTTTGAACCCGGCAGGGCTCCGCATATCTCCCCAAAATCCGTCAAAGTCGGCGATCCTATAATCGAAAATCGCTAATCCCTAATCGATTTTTCTAAAAAAACTTGCATATTTCAAAAAAAAGCAGTACCTTTGCAGCGAAATATAAATGATTGTTTATATAAACGCCGCTTTATATTATGAGATTTTACGATCGGAAAACAGAATTAGAAGTACTCCGTAATGCGTACGAACAGTCGCTTACAAGCGCTACATTTACTGTGCTGATGGGGCGTCGCCGCGTGGGAAAGACATCCCTCTTGTTGCGTGCAATGGAGGGTAAGGATTATGCCTATCTGTTTGTCTCTAAGGATAGCGAAGCAATGCTATGCAACAAGTTTCAAACGATCTTGGAACAACAATTACAACTTCCTATTTATGGTACGATTACCCGTTTCCGTGACCTGTTTGAGGTAATCATGCGCGAGTCTGTTAAGCGACCTATAACGGTTATTTTTGACGAGTTTCAGAATTTAGCCAAGATAAATGCCGCTATATTTAGTGAGATTCAAGACATCTGGGATCGATACCATGCGCAATCGCATATCAATCTGATAGCTTCAGGAAGTATTATGGCGATGATGAAGCATATTTTTGAGGATAAAAACGAACCGCTTTACGGGCGTCCAACCTCGAAATTCACGCTTCGTCCGTTCTCTATTGCCGTGCTCAAACAAATTTTTGCCGACCATTGTCCGAATTACACAAACGAAGATCTGCTGTGTCTTTATATGATCACAGGCGGAGTGGCCAAGTATGTGGAGTTGCTGATGGATGCTGGCTGTTATACCAAGGAGAAAATGCTCAATTATGTTTGTCGGCTCGATTCCTATTTCCTGACCGAAGGGCGGGATGTCATCAATACGGAGTTCAGCGCCGATTATAACACCTATTACTCGATTCTCCAATTGATAGCCAATGGCTCCAATAGACGAACCGACATCGACGGCGCGCTTCAAAAGGATTGCGGCACTTACTTGACGAATTTGGAGAAGAATTTCGGTATGATAGTGCGTCTGAAACCACTTCTGGCTTCCGCACAATCCAAGACCTCTTCTTATGAGATAGCCGATTTGTTTTTGCGGTTCTGGTTCCGGTTTATATGTCCTTATCAATCGCTGATAGAGAGCGGGCAACTTAAACTCTTGCGTACGAATATAAATACGCACTATGAGCGTTTCTCCGGCAAAACCTTGGAACGCTATTTCCAGACCTTACTCATGGAGTCGGGTGAATTTAGTCAGGTAGGCAATTGGTGGGATAGAAAAGGAGAGAATGAAATAGATATCGTGGCTATTAACGAATTCACCCACCAAGGGCTAATAGCCGAAGTGAAACGCAATGAGCAGAAAATCAATCTGCATGCCCTGGCGGAGAAGGCGAATAATCTACCATCTGCCGAGTTCGGTCGCTATCAATTCCGTCTCTGCGGGTTCTCCATTAAAGATATGTAACTGAATATGAAACGCTATGCATTAATAACCGGCGCAAGCCGAGGAATAGGACGAGCCATCGCCATTGAGCTGGCGAAAGACGGTTGTTCTATCCTCTTGAATTACAAGTCCAATCATGCTGCGGCTCAGGAAGCGAAACGCCTCATCGAAGAAGCAGGTGGCGAAGCTGAACTCCTACCCTTTGATGTCAGCCAACCGGATGCCATCAACGCCGCTTTGGATGCGTGGTTTGCCGCTCATCCCGATGACTATATCGACGTTCTGGTGAATAATGCCGGTATTGTGGATGATGAGATTATGCTGATGATGGAGCCGGAGCAATGGCACCGCGTGATAGACGTGAACCTCAACGGCTTCTTCTATTGCACCCGCCGTGTGATTGAAGGAATGGTCATCAATCACCACGGGCGAATTATCAATGTATCGTCGATTAGTGGACAGGTGGGGAATGTCGGGCAAATTAATTATGTGGCATCAAAATCTGCCATAATAGGAGTTACGAAAACTTTAGCAAAAGAATTAGCAGCGAAACGCATAACGGTAAATGCTGTTTCCCCGGGCGCGATAGAAACAGACATGGTTCATGCAAGTGCAGAATATATGCCTAAGTGGATGCGTGATTTAAACAATATCCCTATGCGTCGTCTTGGCAAACCGGAAGAAGTGGCTTATTTAGTTAGTTTCCTTTGCAGCGACCGCGCGGATTATATTTCCGGACAAGTTATTGGCATCAATGGTGCTGCTATATGACGATAAATGGTAAATTGTAAATGACAAATCGTAAATGAATCGACGCGTAGTAGTAACAGGAATGGGTATTTGGTCTTGCATGGGACAGGACTTGCAAGCAGTAACAGAGAGCCTAAGACTAGGTCGTTCCGGCATTATTTTTGATCCAAAACGCATTGAGTATGGGCTACAATCCGGTTTGGTTGGTAATGTCCCTCGTCCTGATTTAAAACCTTTACTCCCTCGTAAATTTCGAGCAACCATGTCCGAAGATTCTGAGTATGCCTACATGGCGGCCCTCCAAGCATTTAAACAAGCAGGCATATCAGATGAGTACCTGCGTAAAAATGAAGTGGGTATTATCTTCGGTAATGATGGCAATACCCATCAGATAGAGCATAATGTGGTCATGGAAGAAGAACATGATTCACAAATGATAGGTCCCAATGCTTTGTTTCAAATCCTGACATCATCCGTAACAATGAATATTAGCACAATCTTCCATCTTAAAGGACTCAATTTATGCATTGGAGCTGCCTGCGCAAGTAGTACTCACGGCATAGGTATAGCTGCCATGATGATTCGGTCAGGTATGCAGAATACAATTCTTGTTGGAGGATCTTGTCCTGTGGACGTAAGAAGCTCTGCCACCATTGATGCTACAGAAGCACTATCTGTCCGTAATAACGACTCTATTCATGCCTCCCGCCCATTTGATACAGACCGTGACGGTATGATTCCTTCCGGTGGAGCTGCGGCGCTGGTGCTCGAAGAATACGAGCATGCCAAAGCACGCGGAGCAACAATCTTGGCAGAAGTGTGCGGATATGGATTCTCATCTAATGGTACAGACGAAATCTCCATGCCTTCTGCCGATGCGGAATATATCGCCATGAAGCGTGCGTTGGACGATGCGGGCATGCGACCATCCGACATAGACTATGTCAATGCCCATGGAACCTCAACGGTTATGGGAGACATCGAAGAAGCCAAAGCCCTCACCCGATTATTTGCCTCTAGTCGGTCTAGTCTCACTAGTCTTACTAGCCGCACTAGAAATTCTAGGCCATATATATCTTCGACGAAGTCGATGACCGGACATGAGTGCTGGATGGCAGGAGCCAGCGAAGCAGTCTATTCCATCCTTATGATGCAGAATAGTTTTGTAGCACCCAATATCAACTTAGAACACAAGATCGAAGAAGCCAAAGCCCTCAATATCGTCACCGCAACCGTCTCTGCTCCTATAAACACCGTCCTTTCCAACTCTTCCGGCATGGGCGGAACAAATAGTGCATTAGTGTTTAGGAAGATCTAGTCTATCTAGAATATCTAGTCTCTCTAGAGCGTCTAGTCTCTCTAGAAAATAAATAATAAACGTAAATAGTATGACAACTCAAGAAATTCAAGAAAAGGTAAAAGCCTTTCTAACTGACCGTCTGGAGTATGAGCCATCCGCCATTACTCCTGAAGCAGAACTCAAGCGCGACCTCGGTATGACATCCCTCGATGCCGTAGAGACTGCTATCTTTATCAAACGCACCTTCGGCTTCCAACCCGAACGTGGCGCCATCAAAACCCTCGTAACCCTTCAGGATCTCTACGACTATATAGCTAGAAATATCTAGTCCGACTATCAAAAATACATCCTATGGAATACAACACCTATAATACCGTTCTTCGCCGGACTGCCAACTGGAAAAACCTCTATTTCTACCAGAAATCCGATGCGCTCTTCCAGATGACCGTCATATTCTGCGAACGTTTCTTGCATAAGCATGGCGACCGCACGGTGGACCAGATGGTTCAGGCGAGCAGGAGCGGCAAGCAGAATATAGTTGAGGGATCGGAGGATGGTATGACCAGTACGCAGATGGAGATCAATCTGCTCAATGTGGCGCGGTCGAGTATTCAGGAGTTGCAGCGGGACTATAATGATTATCTCAACAGGAAGAATCTGAGCCGGTGGGACAAATCGCATGCCCGGTATGGAGATATGCTGACTTTTTGCCGCCAGCATAATACGTTTGACGAATATAAAGAACTAATAAACAAGATCTCCGATGAGGAGTTTTGCAATCTGGCACTAACTCTGTGCCACATGGTGGACAAGATGATGACCACCTATTTGCACCAGTTGGAAGAGCAGTTTGTCAAAGAGGGAGGCATCAAAGAGCGCATGCACGCGGCTCGTACCGGCTACCGGCAAGCCGAGAAGGAGCGCCTTGAGTTCCTTGAACGCGAAGTTCTCCGCCTGCAAAACATCCTCCAATCCCACGGAATAGAGTACTAGATAGGCTAGTCCATCTAGTGAGACTAGTGCGTCTAGTGAGACACCCCCTTAATCGCCTATGACTGAAAACTACTTAAATATCCTTGCGGAAACAATCCGCAATAACTGGGAAGCTCCCGCCCTCACGGATTTCTATCTCACGGAGGACGGTTCTGCCCAAGATACCTCGCGTGGTAATCACTATACCTACGGCGAGATGTACGCAGAACTCTGCCGTGTGGCGGAGTTACTCACCTCTCTTGGTCTGAAGAAGGGCGACCATATAGCCATCTGCGGAGCTAACTCTGCGCATTGGGTCATCGCCTATCTTGCCATCGCTAAGATGCAGGGTGTCTCTGTTACTGTCATGCACTCGCTTATGCCGGACGAGATAGCCCGTCTGGTCGATTTCTCCGATGCCAAAGCCCTCTTTTCCGACAACGGACTATGGAACGAACTGGAAGAGAATAACTTGCCGCAGGTGGAAAAAGTGATTTCTCTTATAGATTGGTCAATATTGAAAGGACACTCTGACCGAGCGATGACCGAGAGACAACCGAGAGAAGACCGAGACATCTCCTTCCCAATCTCTGCCCCCGATGAATTGGCAATGATATGCTTTACTTCTGGGTCAACAGGAAGCGCCAAAGGGGTGATGTTAAGCTATGCTAATGTAAGTAACAACGTTTATCAGGCATTTTTATTGTATCCTCAAGAATGCAATACTGCATTTTTATCTTTCCTCCCATTTACACATATGGCTGGCTTAATAGGTGATATGTTATCTCAACTTTCTTTTGGAAAAAATATTCATATTTTGCAAGAGGCAATTACCATTCACAATATTATAAATGGTATTAAAAAAATATCTCCATATATGTTTGTGTCGGTTCCTACAATCTTTGCCAAAGACTCCAATTCTAGAAAAGACGATATTCTCGAAGCTTTATTCACAAGTTGTAAATTGATTTTTATAGGGGGCTCTAAAATTGAGAAAAATATTGAAAAAAAAATTATTGATTCAAAAATTCCTCTATCGTTGATATATGGTCAGACCGAGACAGGGGCGAGTATTAGCATATCTCCATATAAACAACATCGTTTAGGGACATGCGGTAAAATCGTTTCTGGCATGACCGCTCGTATCTCTCCTGCCGGCGAGATCCTTGTCAAAGGCGAGAACGTCATGCTCGGATACTATAAAGACCCCGAAGCCACAGCCGCGAAGATTGACTCCGACGGTTGGCTTCATACCGGCGACAAAGGCCATCTGGACGAGGACGGCTACCTCTATGTCGAAGGCCGCTTGGAGCAGGACATCATCGTTCTTCCCAACGGCGAGAACATCCGTCCGGATAATATCGAATCCCTCATTAATGCCCTGCCCGAAGTCTCCGAATCCATCGTCCTTGCCCGAGATGGGAGGTTAGTGGCGATTGCGGTGCTCTCGTCCCCTTCCCTTCAGGGGAGGGATAGGGTGAGGCTTTCTATCCTCCGCGCCGTAAATCCCCAGTTACCCCTCTTCAGCCAGCTATATGATGTCGAGGTAACAGATACACCGCTGCAAAGAACCGAAAAACAAACCCTCAAACGGTATTTGTATAAGTGATTCGGCCCAAAATCGCCAAAAAATATCAAAAAATACTTCTCTTAACCTATCAAAATCTATAAATATGCAAGCGAATGAAAGATTTTTGGCAGAAAAACTTGCATATTTCAAAAAAAAGAAGTAATTTTGCACCGTGAAAAGTGCATGAAACATAAAAATGTGCACCGTAGAAAGTGCAAATTAAACAAATAAAGCTATGATAGACGCATCATTATTGCAGTACATGAAGGAGCAATTGGACTTGACATCGGTAGATTTCAAGCGGTATCTGTACAACCAGATGGATTGGAACAAACGCCTACAATGCCTATTAGGCGGAAGAGGTGTTGGTAAGAGTACGATGGTGAAGCAACATATCATTGAGACTCCGGAAGAGCATAGTCTGTACGTGTCTGCCGATCATAGTTATTTCACAGTTCACACGCTGATTGAGTTGGCCGATGAGTTTGTGAAGGAAGGTGGTGATCATCTGTACATCGATGAGATCCACAAATACGACGGATGGAGTCGCGAGATAAAACAGATATACGACACGCATCCGGCATTGAAAGTGTTCATCACCGGTTCGTCGATACTGGATTTACTGGACGGAGAGGCTGATTTGAGTCGACGTGTGATCATGCGGCATCTGCATGGCATGTCGTTCCGGGAATACCTGAAGCTGGTGCACAAGATAGATGTGCCGGTGTACAGTTTGGAGGAGATATTAGCAGGAAAAGCACAGCCAAAGGCATTGCCGCATCCTCTGCCGTTGTTCCGGCAATACTTGCGAGGCGGGTATTATCCGTTCTCGTTAGAAGGCGATTTTCAGGAACGTATGCAGAACGTGATCCGTCAGACGATGGAGTCGGATATTCCACATTACGCAAAAATGAGTCCTGCGACAGGAAGGAAGTTACGGCAGATGTTATCGATTGTGGCGCAGAATGCACCCTACAAGCCGGAATCGCAAGCGTTGGCCAATGAACTGCATATCAGTAGGAACGACGTGCCGAGTTACCTGCTATTCATGGAGAAAGCGGAGATGATTGGTCAGCTGCGTGACGACACGGGAGGTATGCGTGGATTGGGCAAAGTGGATAAAGTGTACCTCAATAATACGAATATCCAATACACGCTAGTAGGAGAGAAAGCGGAGATTGGCAATGTGCGAGAGACGTTTTTCTATAACCAGCTGCATGTGACGTATGATGTGATATCGTCGCGTGTGAGCGATTTTAGCGTGGGAGAATACACGTTTGAGGTTGGAGGCAAGAAGAAAGGGAAGAAGCAGATATCTGAAGTGGCGAACGGGTATGTGGTGCGGGATGAGATAGAGTATGCGGCGAACCAGATCATACCGTTGTGGGCGTTTGGGTTGATGTATTAAATTCCCTAATCACTAATCGAAAATCACTAACTCGAACATGAGTATGACTATCAAAGATCAATATTTTGACGGCGAAAGACCGCTCTACGAATCGCGTGATTTGCGCATAGAACATGTGCGAATAGGTGAAGGCGAGTCGGGATTGAAGGAATCGCGGCGGATAGAGGCCGTCGATTGCCGTTTCGAGGGCATGTACGTCATCTGGGAGTGTGAGGACGTCACCTGTCGCAATTGCTATTTCGCGCCGTCCGATCGCGCGCCGCTCTGGTACTGCCGCGATCTGAGGCTCTTCGACTGCCTCATTGATGCGCCCAAAGTCTTTCGCGAGATAGACCGCCTGACCCTTGAGCGAATCAAGATGACCGACGGTGCGGAAGCCTTCTGGTACTGCCGTTCCGGCGAGATCTCCGACCTCCAAATCGAGCAGGCTACTTACGCCTTTATGCACTCTCGCGATCTCTCTATCCGAAATCTGAACCTCGTCGGCAAATACACCTTCCAGTACGCCCGTAATCTCGAGATTCACAATGCTATCCTCGATACCAAAGACGCTTTCTGGAATAGCGAGAACTGCACTATCTACGATTCGGAAATCACAAGCGAATATCTCGGATGGTACTCCAAAAACCTCCGCCTCGTCCGTTGCCACATCTCTGGCACCCAGCCCCTTTGCTATGCTGAAAATCTCGTTTTAGAGGATTGCTCTTTCGCACCCGATGCCGATCGTGCGTTTGAGAAATCATCTGTTCGGGCTACCATCCTCGGCGAAATCACCTCTATCGTCGATCCCCTCCCCGGCTCTGAAATATCACAGGTCACCCCTTAATCCTCTAATCCTCTAATCCAAACCATGCACCTACTAGATAACTATACTATTGATGCGCGTACGCGCTACGAGAACCACACGCTCTTCTATACGGCCGCAGATAGCGACCCCATCGAGTTGCGCGGTATCCTCGCTGCGGCTATTTTAGCAGCCCTCCTCATCGATACCGACGAAGGCGATGCGCGGGGGATTGTGCTCGATACGGACGAGCAGCGGGAGGCGTTCTTTACCCGCTATGAGAAAGAGGTGAGGCGCGAAGACTGGGGCTATCTCTCTGCCGAACTCAACCAACTGCGCGATAACTACGTCCAGCTCGTTGACGGAAAGCACTCCCTTGTCGAACTCTGCCCTAATATCCGCCTCCTCAACCTCGCGATAGAACTCTTGGTGGCTTACATGCACCGGCTGGTGTTGGAGCTTTTTGGCGAACATATATGGGTCCCGATGCCTTGGAAAATGCCTTTCGCCCAATGGCTCATCGATGCTGCCCGCGTTGAGACACGTCGCCAGCGTTTGCTCCATACCGATTGGACAGATGCTCTGATGGTTATCCAGCTGGCGGATATGCCGAACGAGACGGAAAAACCCACCTTCTTTTTCGAAGGTGAGAAAGCCGCCGACATCATGGAGCGCTACCTCCTTTGGCTCTCCGACGAATATGTGGCGATGAAGCAGGAGATGCCCGGTGCGAAGATCACCTATGCCGACCGCAAATATATCTTCTCACAAGAAACCGACTGGGCGTTCCTGTCCGATGAGATAGACCAATTGGACGCTTCCGAAAAGCAAGACTGGCTCCGATGGCAAAAGGAGTGGACTCTTTTCCTCTCCGACCGTCTCCTGCCTAAGAAAGAGCTCCGTTTCTGGGCGGATGATGTGCCTCCGGAGGTCCAAGAACATCTCCTCTACCATCTCCAGCTCGCCGAGCAGCATCCTGCCCATTTTCGGGATCTCACCGCTGCCGTATATGCCATGCGCCAACTCGGTTATATCCGCCGCAAATGTTCCGATCCCGACATGCGCCAATGGCTCAGCGAGCATCTCAAAATCGATTATACCGAGCGCAACAACGCCTCGCAATTCCGGCGCGCCATGCGCGAACACGGGCGCTACACACCAGATGTGCGAGACGAAGTCATTGCGCTTGAGTCTATGGGCTTCTTCCGTTTCACTCCTTAACTCTTTCACTCCGTATCCCCCTGTAAATCTGAGTGAAGATCCAGCCGAAGAACTTATAGTGCTGTGTACTCCCTTTCGGGATCGTCGCCAGATACTCCGCGTACTTTTGCTGCCAGATCCTCGCCTGCTCAATATCTTCTTCCCCGAACTCCTCCGGATGCAGGCACACACGCTCGATGTCATGCGCCATGCGTAGCGCAGCTTTGATCATCTCGCGGTTCTTCGTCGCGCCCTCAGACCAGGGACCGTCATGAAAATGGTAGGTATACACCAGATGAATCTTACTCCCGTCGGCGTCATGCCATTTCTCTCCCCAGTCATGCCACTTGCAAACCAATCGCGCACGATTAGCCTGACCTTCTTTTACACTATCCAGCGCTCCACGCACTGTATCTATTCCATCAACAAATGTTACTTTTGCCATATTTTACTTCTTTGAATTATGTCGAATGCCATTCGACGATTAATATAATATCCTGTCAACGTTAGGGTAATACCGAGACAATCCTAGACTTTAGTCCTGACATCTGCCTACTTTCGTCCTACCGTCGTCCTGTTTAGGGTCCTGTTCTTGCCGGTATTCCGGCGATCTGTAATTTTGTCGTGGCACTGTGGCACTCTGGCACTCTTAATATAATCAGGTGACTATCAACCGTTTATATCATTTTTAACGAGTGCCAAGAGTGCCAGAGTGTCATCCTGCTTTTTTATAATGACCATAATCTGTTTTTAGGACCATCCCATTCTCCTGCCAACTGTCATTCCAGCGTATGGCAGTTCTGCGTGACACCCCTTGCGATTTAGCCTCACTGATAAGTTCTTGCAGTTTGTACTCAGCCTTCAGTTGCTCAAAAACCACCTTCCTTTGGTCTATCGGCTTGATCTCTGGCACACACTCCTGCTTATCTCCGTCTATCATCCGGTACGCCGCCGCCATATGCAGCAGCAACTTGTTCCCGATCATCTCCGCCGCCTCATAGTCCTCATCCCTACAAAAAATAGTATCGACCAAGCTTGGGCGATCTTTGTCTCCGCCTGTTTCGTCCATTTTGCCGGATAGCATCCGGCTTTCCGTATGTTCGTTTCCCCGCATTGTATGCGGGTTTTCTCCCCCCCTCATCACGCTTAGTACCATCGCGATCCGCTCTATCTGTACCGCCATACGCACTACCGCCGAGTGGAAGTTATCCCCTAGAAGCCCGATGAGCGTCCCGTATTCCGTTTCGAGGTGTTCGCCCAGCCGCTCTTTCTGTGCATCCGTCAGACTCCATTCACGCTCGCCGCCGCTCATTAGCCGCTCGTACGTCCGCAGCAACCGCTGTCCTACTATCTTCGGTATCGCGCTCTGCCCGCCTTTGGACGAGACATAGGATTTGTTGAACGGGTTCGTGCCGCGGATCACTACCGTCAGCAGACGGCTGAAATATCCGTTCTCCACACTCGGAACGAGCGCCTTGTACTGTCCGAACGTACCGGTGAGCAGCATACTCAATTTCGGACACTTGATCTCAGATGCGCCTTTGACGCGGTTTCGGGAGATGGATTCGTGTTCTGCCGCTTTACGAAGCGTTGTGTTGTAGTTCGCCGCACTCGTCTTCCAGATGTCCGTGATCACGCTTCCTTCGCTCTCGTGCAGATACCCGTAGCCGTTCTGCTCTTCTAGCGCCTTGTAGAAAGCAGCCAACGTGCTGTCGCCCGCAATCAGCATCGGATACTGCTCGTCTATCACGCGCAACATCTCCAACGCTTGATTGGCAATGCCCTTACCGCTTGCCGCCGCTGCAAGGATGAAACATTGCAGGTTCGCGTAGTACTTCTTGCCTGTCGGACCATACGTAAAATACAGATTAGGTACGCACGCGCTCGCAGCGGCTAATGTCGCCATCAGCAAGATGTCCTGCTCTTCCGGCGTCGAAGCCAATGAAAGCATCTGTTGTACACTCTCAGGAAGTTTCTGCATGTCGAGATGTTCAACAATGCGGAGGTCTTCCTGTCCCTCCATCAAGTAAAGGTCTTTAATCATAATGTTAAGTTGTTTTTAAAGAGTTTTGTTATATATTATAGCATTACTGCTAATTTTCGATATTTTTTGAAGCGAAGCGATTTTTTGAGATTATTGTTTTATAACTCTCTGGAGTCAAGGATTTGTACGGGCGAGTTATCTTAAATTAATTTGGAGATAAGTCGGCTGTACATAGACTTGGGAGTACATAGTACTATAAAACAATAATCATTTTTCTTTTTTTTTGATTATAAAAATATGATTTCGTCACCCCGCAAAAACGAAATCTACTGCTAATATAGTAACCCTCGCAACCTCTTTCGCTATCTCCCCTTCCCGATATTCTATCCCATGCAACAGCAATACCATCTCCATTCTCTTGATTTTCAGCCTCTTGCAAAAAGCTCTTTCCGTGCTGTCTCATTTATTAGAGAGAACAATTTTGAGCCCAAAGAAAAGATTTTTGTTTAATTTGTGAATAAAAAACTTGCATA
The DNA here is from genome assembly GCA_017542915.1 of Paludibacteraceae bacterium. The sequence continues at coordinate 33,797 of JAFXWI010000009.1, read as the reverse complement.
TGTGCGATTTTTTTGTCAAATTTCGCTTAATTCAAAATCTTGTATTTTTGTCATATTAAAATAGCAAAAAATAGATTTTTGGCATTTTTTTTTCATTTTTCTTTTTTATCTATAAAAAAAGTATTAACTTTGCACCCTCAAAGTGCAAAGCTCGTACGTATGGGTGTAAGCACGTGTATGAGGATAAGAAAAAAAGACAAAGATATAAAAACCTATCGGCCAATCCTGACCGATACTAATATAACGAAAAATTAAAAGATACAAAAAGATATGAAAAGATTTATGTTGTTAAAAACAAAATTGTTTCAAGAGAGTCGCCTTTTACGACTGATGTTGATAGCATCACTGTCGTTAATGTGCGTGGGGAGCGTTAGCGCTGGAAGTAAAAAAACGTACTACGCAAAAGTGGTAGTGGCCCCCAGACCGATCGGTGCGGGTACGGTTTATGTGTCGAGTTCAACAGACTTTTCCGGTAAAAAAACGGATTTGCCTCAATCTCTGCCCAATCAATCTTCTGCCCCTAATTTTACATTCTACCTGTCATCTCCAACTGATACGGAGAATTATAAATTTTTAGGCTGGTCAACAAATGAAAATGCCACGTCTGGCTATATTTCAAAAACGGATGGAAATTATAAGATAACCATACTAGGTTCGACAAGTGATGCGGCGGTAACTAATTATTATGCGCATTTTGCTAAGAAATTTTTCTTTAAAGCATTGGTGAAAGTAGATGATGCATGCGCCGGTATGGGTAGTATCTCGGCTTCGTATAATTCGAGCGATGCAGCGAGCTGGGGTGCTTCTTCTTCGCCTACGACTAATGGATATGCAGCCACTTCCGGTGCTACGAGTTTGTCGAAGACGCTCTATGTGAAGGCACAAACTGCGGAAGGGCATACTTTCTTAGGTTGGTATATTGATGGCGCCGCCGCAGCGGTTTCAACGGAATTGGAGTATAATATTCCATATGAATCCACTGCATTATCTGCTGCGGATGCTGCCACTAAGAATGTAGTGGCTAAGTTTAAGGTAACAGGAGAAAAATCTAAGACAGCCATAGGCTTGAATTTGGCCGGAACCGGTTATGATGGAGAAAGCGAAATAAATGTGGATGTAGATAATACCTTCACGATAGAGATGGAGAATGCGCCGAGTCCTTTGGGCTTTACGATTACGCAGATATCTACGGTGGATGCCGGAGAGTCGGAGCCGGTGTTGGTTTATACGGATGGTACTACGAAAACACTGAAGGCAAATCGTGCCGGTAAAGCAACCTTCCATATTACGCAAGCGGAAACGGAGGATGTGACGGGAAAGGATGTGACCTTTACAATCAATGTGCAGAAACGTACACCGCAATGGGAGTATGTGGCAGGCACGATGTATGAGAACACCAATGTGTCGAATCCGATTCGTATTATTGATGGCCGTGCAGAATGGACTTTTACTTCGGGTAACACGGATGTTATTCCGAATAGTAGCAATACAGCGGCAAGTTTCAAGGTTAAGTATCTGAATAATCACCAGACGCAAGTCATTCCTTGTACTTTCCAACAGGATGCCAACTATAAATATAATGCGGTAAATAGCGTGGTTAATGTTACGGTTCAACAGAAACCAAATCACGTACCAATATCGAGCATTAATGCCGCGAATATTGATATGTTAAAAAGTAGTATCAGTAATGGCTCTAATACTTCAAGCAAAAATGGTTATACTTTTACACCTCCCGCTAATACTGTGTTTGGCCACGTGTTAGGTTATGGTGAGGGATATGTGGTTGTAGCGTTTGAGGGCGTTCCTGATAAATTGACTTGTACATTAACCGGAGGTACGTCGGATGATGCGCAATGGACGATTGCACAGTCAGCTAATGGTTCTTCTTGGACAACAATTAAATCAATAACAGCACCGAGTAGTCCGTATGAAGTCGCTGGTGAGCAATTAGCCCCGACGACTCGTTATATAAAATTTACGTACGGAGGTGTGTCAACCGCTGGAGTGGTAAAAAATTTGCAGATATCCGAGTTGCACTTTAGTTCCAGTCCTAATTTTGTGATTTGTCCTATTGGCAGTTCGGAACCGCAACAGATTAAGATTACATGCGCGAATGTTACTGAAATTAGCCATAGCTTCCCGGGAACAGATGGCTCAAAGTTCAATGTTACCACGACTAACTTGGAGCCTGCGGGATATGATGAGTATGTACAAGGTACGGCAAATATCACTACGACGGCTACCGAGACAATGAGTACTCAATGGACTATTAATTTAAAGCAGGTGGGAGGCGCATCGGAGCAGGCGGTAGTAGATGTATATGCATGTGCATACCCGATGGACTTACCTATGGATATTGCAACGCGTCCCAATGATTATTACTATTTTTATTACGCAAATAATAAAACCACATATAATAAAACAGCAAAAAAGATAGAGTTCGAATCGGCTTCTTCTACAAATGGACGAAGTGTAGAGTTTTATTTTACAGGAATTCCGGGTGATATTAGTTTCACCCCGAAAGCTACGGCTTATGAGGGGGCATATTGGAATATATATGAAAAAGCCAATAAGGAAGATAGTTATACACTTGTACGTACTTCCTATTTAGTAAGTGGAACAATTTCAGCTCCACTATCTCCGACTTCGCATTATGCAAAAATAGAGTTTGCGGGGGTTGAAGGAATGGCTTCGCTTACTAATTTGAAGATAACAAAAGGTGTTTATATTCGCTCGAATCATAGTTTGGTGTCGTTTGCGTCGGGAGGCGCAATAAGCACAACATGTACGTTGACCACGGCTAATGTGAATAACCTGAGTGTGTCCATGCAAAATGGAACAAACTATAGCGCTTCCCTGTCTGGAAATACACTTACGATCACCCGTACAGGATCGGATGCAGCCGCTTTGTATGACATGGTCGTGATTACCGGAGCGTCTACTATCAATAATGCGACAATTACGAAATATATTCCGGTGAATACAGTTCCTTCGACGATTACAGCTACCAATGCAAACAATACAGGTATCAAAACCGGAACACGCAATAACGCTGCATCGGAATGGGCTTCGACATCTTATACAATAACCGACATCAATGTGTCCGGCGCGTTCTCGGATGGGAAGGCATTCTGTGATAAGATGTATATATTTGATAAGTCCTATAATGAGACTAATCCGGCAAGTTCTAATATTGCTGTTTCTCTCAATAATTTGTCGCTGACTTCGTGCCATATATACAACAAAAGCGGCGATAATTACGTATATAGCAAAACGATTGAGAACGCCTGTGCTGCTACTAAAGATGGTGAGTTTGATCAAACTTCTTCCGGTAATTTGAAATTATACTTTACCGGTTTCTGCCCGATGTTATCTGTAGGTTACACAAAAAGTACAGAGTCTGCTCTCTATATAAAAGGTAACGGAGGAACATCGACGGATATTTATTTAGATAATTGCTTTATTACTCCTCGCAAGAAGACGGTTGAAGGATATGGTGAACCGGCAAACTGGGAAACAGACGAGTTTCCGGAAGGCAGTGCGGCGGCGTTGTGTTTCCAGAATGCGAATAATTCCGGACGATTTACGGGAAATATCCACTTGCGTGGACGCAATATGCTCTACGGCGGAGATGGTATGCGATATCATAAGCAAGTCGCAACACAAGAGGCAACTGCAACGCAGCAGAGTGCTCCAATTATGGTGTTGGTCAATAGTACCTCATCTCAAGCAACGATCAATATCGATGACATATGGCCTATGTCCGGTTCAGAAGGAACGGAGCGTACGAATGGAGCGTTGATGCTCAATAAGGGTTCTGATAACCGTCCGTCTATTGACTTGGGGAATAGTAATACGATTCTTAATTTCAATGGAGGTCAGGTTACCCTAAAGAATGCATATCCCGGTTCTTCGAACTATACAACTACTTTGGCAATATCGCATCGTTCATATACAAAATCCGCATCCATTATCACTGTTACACTTTACGGAATGGGTAATGACCAAGTAGGAGGAACGGTGAACTTTAATGACGGAACGATATCCGGTATCGCTCCCAATGGTTTCCATAACGGAACGGGAACATACGATTCTTATTTTAGAGATGCCGATGGAAACTTGGATGGAACGGCATTGCGTTGTCCGCAAAACACCTACATTAATGGTGGATCTTTTAACTGCAATATATCTGCATGTTCTGACGTACAAAGTCAAGGTGGCTCTCCGACGAATAGTAAGGGCGATTTGGTATGTATGTTGGATTTGCGAGCTTCGGGCGGTGTGGATGAAAAAGGATTTGCTATTTTTGATTTTCCGTATAGTCAGGTGAGCAAAACGGATCATACCACCACATTAGCGCAATATTACACCAATAAATCCACTGACTATGGACATGCCAGTTTAACTCCTAAAGCAGATCCGGAGGATGAAAACAAATTGAAAGTCCACCTCTTCTTACCGTGTGATTATACGGAGCGTAGTGCAGATATGGATTATACAGTTGATATCTGGAAATATGCATTCCCTTCTATGGAGATGGGTGGCCCAAATGCAGATATTGCAGCGAGTGTACTTGGTTTACCGAGTAATGATTTAGGCGGTCCTGCTACCGTAAACACAGTAGAAAACTATACCAAAAATATACTGTGGGGCAGATTGGATGAATATATGCGTGCAATTTCTACTACGTATGAAATAGAAGACGAGTTTGCCGGACAACCCATTTCTGGCGTTACCGTAACTTTAGGAGAAGAAGATTATAGTTATGTAACCAATGCAGGCGATTATACTATTAGAGACGGACAATACTTACTGTTCGCTGTTAAGGCAGATAAATATTTGTCATTATGTCCTCCGTTTGATGTGAAAAATATCTATGTGGTTGAATCCTATCCGGAGAACATGATAGCGAATGAGGCTACAAATGCAGGGGGGCAGGTAATTGCTATACAAGAACAAGCTTATGCAAATCTTGATTATTGTTATCAATTAGCGAAAGCTGCTGTATTCTCGCATCAGGGATTCTCGCAAGTTAATTCCAATTTCAAAACCTGGGGATACAAGAAAGATAAAGAGAAGAATGGCTATTCCGGCACGCAATCTGCTTATAATTGGCGCGGTGTGAAAAAGATATATCCGTTTATCAGTTCGACCGATACGAATAAGGATTTCTATCTCTATGAGAATCAAGAGGAGTGGACGGATCACAACGGTTATTTCACCTGCAATTGGGGATATGCTGATAACTCTGACGGCATATGGATGGAGAAGGGCAAGAACTATATTCTCCAATTCCCGGCAAAGACAGCGAACGAATACTGGGATTACTGGACTGGTAAAATGATTATCTTTGAGGGTCTTGGCGAGGAGACAATTCAAGGATCAAATGCACATGCGACTATCAAGGCTTCGGCTACGCCTTCCGGCGATGGCAAGGCAGTCATGTTGGGTAATACAACCTTGGCGGAGATGACAGTTCAGAACGAGAACCTCTTCTATTATGACGAAGAGTCCGGTATGTTCTTGAGCGAGCCGGAAGCGTCTGTCAAGATTCAGCCGGCACAGGGATTCCTCTATGCTCGTCCGTTGGTGGATCCGGAGGCTCCGGTAGATTTGTTCGGTATCGAAGCTTACAGCGGTAAGTGTTGGTATTTCCTTACATATGATGAGAACGAGATTTCTGTGGAATTGAGTGGTGAAACAAAAACCTACAAAGGTTTGGATTCTAACGATGACGGTACTAAGAATAACCGCTATATCTACCGCAATGATGCTTGGGTAGAGATGACGGATACCGATGGAGACCATGCATGGGATGCCTCGAACAGCAACACCTATATATATTACGCGGACGCGTGGGTGATTGTGACGAAGACCGATGGCGTTTATACGGATGGTTCCGGCAATAAGTATTACTATGACGAGACCAATGCCGAGTGGGTACGTATGACCGTTAATTGCGGCGTATATACGTACGATACATATACCTTCTTGCTGATTAACGAGGAATTGATCGCGGTTACGCCTAATGCCAATGATGCGGCTTACCTTGTGAATGGCTCGGATCCGGCGGCATACTATCTGGATGCCGATGGCTCTTGCGCATGGATTGCAGTAAGCGCCAATAGCGATCAAGCATACTACGACGCCTTGATGAATTTCTATGTGTACTTCGGCGATGAATGGGTATCGGTAGAGCGTATCATGGATAATCCGAATTGGAATCATACCTATATTGATGCTTCGTCCAATTACTACATCAGTAATGATGGCAACTGGTTGAAGATTACCGGTCCGGATGAGAATCATCTCTGGCACGGATCGGATATGCTGACCTATATCTATTATGGTAATCCGGCAGATTGGGTTGCGGTAACGCATCATGAAGGCGATGTGTATACAGACAACACCAACTTCTATCAGTACAATACGACATCTAATAAATGGGAGGTAGTCGTAGCTGACCTTACGGTAGATGAAAGTGAATCCTATATTGTTTCTGGTAATCAAGTATTAGATAACTTGACTATTAAGGCAGGCGGTGAGGTAATTATTCCTGGAGATAAGACACTGGAAGTTAACAACCTGATTATCAATGCTACTCCGGATGCCAACCAATCCGGTATTGTGACGGGGGCTACCAACTTGGTAGTAGATGGAAACGTATACCTGGATATCACGATGAATAGCACCGGAGAGATGGATGCTACGAAATACTACTCGTTTGCAGTGCCGTTTACAGTCAACCGTGCGAATGGCGTACAGCGTCTCAATAAGAATACAGGAGAATGGGAGACGGCGACATTTGGTGCTAACTATTTGGCATACGAGTACAATGAGGCTGAACGTGCAGCGAACGGAGCAAGCGATGCTTGTTGGACTCCGGTTGCAAGCGCACAATATGAGCCGGGTAAGTTCTACCTATGTGAGTTTGATAATGATAATTATAATGTATATCGTTTCAAAGCAAGTGATAAAAATCAGTTGAATCCGACGACGGCTATTACGGTGAACCGAAGTGCTACAGATGCTGTAAATGCAGGATGGAATGGTATTGCCGGTAAGGGTATTTCTTTTTCAAGACTGAATGGCTCGTTTGGCTATATGTTTGCCCTGAATAGTGCGGAGAATGCATTTAATGTTGAACTGGCTCATGATGCTACATTGGCAGTCGGTCATGCCGTATTTGTACAGGCGACAGAGGCCGGAATAGTAACGATTAATCAAACTTCTCCTTCGGCTGCTCCCGCTCGTGTGCGTCCATCCGAGGCGCCGATTCACTGCGTTCGTATTACGGAGAGCGGAAAGCAGAAATATGATGACCAACTCTTTGTTTCTGCCTCGGAGGAAGCACTGCCGGAATACGTAGCCGGTAAAGATGTCCAGAAACAATGGATGGGTACGCCGAAAGTGGCTCGTATATGGGTAGAGGATTATAATGGTTTGCGTCTGGCTGCTAACGATGCGGTACTCGTAAATGACCAAGCAGATTGTCAGTTAGGCATTTCTGCGCCTAAGAAGGGAGAATATGTTCTTGCTCTGCAGGAAGCCTATGACGATGTGACGGTATATTTGACGCATAATGGTATTATTGTTGCCAATTTGACAATTGGCGAGTATCCTATCTCGCTGGAGAAGGGCGAAACGACTGAATATGGTTTACGCATAGTGGTTAAGAAAGCGCCGAATGTGGCTACAGATTTCGATGCCGCTATTGTGGATAACCCGAATGGTGTACATAAGGTGATTATCAATGATGTGATTTATATCATCAAAAATAAACATGTATATACCACCAATGGTCAAATCATTAAATAATGTAATTAGTATGAACCACGATAATAATCATAATATGTCTAAGAAAAGTTATAGTACACCGTTGACCTTTGTTCAGTCGTTGGAAGGAATTTTATTATGGGCACCACAGGCGGGTTCCGAAGGTGGCGGCATGCCTAATCCTGCTCCGCATAGAAGAACAGAGGTGTTCTAACATCGTTAGAAAAATGCAAATGCGTACTAAAATAGTAGTAGGATTCATGTTGATCTGCTGGGTGGTGGGGCTATATGCTCAAACGCCCAGCGGCTTGACATGTGAAGATGCTATCCCATTAGGTTCGGAGTATAATGGTAATGTGCCGGGCGCAGGGTCATATTGGTATATGGCTAACACCTATGATTTGCCACTGAAGATACATTTTGCTCCGGCTGATGGAACGAGTAGTATTGCTCCGGCTGTAGAGGTGGATTTTACCTGTACGCCCGGTGTATATGATGATCCGAAATTGGATAGTATCATCAATCAAGCAACAGGATGGGGATACACAATGCCACTTTCATTTACATGCGACTTGGATGTAGTAGATGGACACAACGAATTCAGTTTGTCCGTAGGAAAGACCTATCGTGATATGTTGGCAACGTTTGGATTAACGGAGAACGTAACTGCTTATATTAAAGTGACTTATGCCGGCGGCGGAGGTATCGGATTGTCTCCTGATACGGCTTTCTCCAGTTGTATGGATAGAGGTGAAATAGTTACTTTAGGCTCCGTGCTGAATATTGAGGCGGAAGATAGTGATACCCACTTTGTATTCCCATTGGCGAAATGGCAGGATGACTCTGTGCGTTTCGTATGGCGAGGAACAGAGCCTGCAGAAGTGTATTTATCCACCATCTGCGATTATACGTTTGACATTTATGACGATGCCAATAAGATATATGACATTCTTACTGTCCAGCCGAATGATACCTTCAAACTGACCAATGCCGAGATCAAGCGTGCATTAGACTGGCCGGAGAATAATGGTGGTCTGTATTATATGAAGATATACAGTCAATCATCCGGAACGCTAAAAGTTGAGCATATTCCGATGACTCCTCCGGCAGGGGATGCTACCCTATTGCGATATGGCAAAAGCGTCCAACTGAATGCGCATGATACAACTAAAGTCTTTGCTATGCCGGCAGACTGGACGAATCCGACGGAATTCATTAGTCCTACCCAATATATATTCCATATGTATGTGGGTAGAACGCATGATTTTGAAACCTCGGAATCGATAGCGAGGTATACCTTCCATAAAACAGAGGATGGACGTTGGCTTGGCTTGTCAAAGGACGAATTGGTTGCACTTTGGTCGAAGGCAACCGGCAACTATCTCTATGTTCGTTTCGATTGTGTTTCAAAAACCCAGGTGACACCTTATAAATGGAGCCAATCTGATTGCGAGGAGATGAGTCGGGAGATTTTGCCGGGTGATACATTGAAATCATCTAAGAATTCAACAGCCGTCTATCGGATGTATTATGCCGATTGGGATGGCGGGGATATACAACTCAAGTGGTTGTCTAATACCCAATGTCCGGCATATATAGTGGACACTTGTTCCCTTTCCGCTTGGAATAAAGATAACGCCCGCGTGATTAGTTATAAGAATATCGCGCGCAGGGGCACGTGGACGATTACAGAGACCGAATGGACATCGTGGGCGAATAGAATGGATCCGGACGGATATATCTATCTGCGTATCATACCAAGTACCTCCACCAATGCCAATCTGGTAATTACCTCTACGGCTCCCGCAGAGGAGGATCCGCAATGTGTACCGATGGACTCAGTATTAATAGTAGAGGCATGGGATTCGTACACTTGGCGCGGAACGACCTATACCGAGAGCGGATCACATTCGGAAACGGTTTCCCATCCGGGAGAATGTGATACAATATTTACGCTACGTCTGACGATTCATACGACGAGTTATGATACGTATGAAGAGACCGGTTGCGACAGTATTTTCTATAACAGCAAGAAATATACGGAGACAGGTGTATACACCGATACTTTGTTTGATGCCGGAGGGAACCGGACGGTGATGGCGCTGAACTTTACCGTTCACCAAGCCACAAGAGGCGAAGTGGTTTTGACGGAGTGTGACTCGCTGTTCTGGAACGGAGAGTGGCGTAAAGCGTCCGGCGATTATGAATACCAAACAACGAATGCTGCGGGTTGCGACAGTACAGTTATTCTGCATCTGACTATCTATCACTCCTATGCTATCACGCTGCCGGATACTACGGTTTGTGAGACCATTACACACGATGGTTATGTATGGCGTGACGCAGTTCGTGGCGATACGACCATCCATGAGTCCGGCATCTATACCCGTGGTTTTACAAGCAAGGAAGGTTGTGATAGTTTGGTGCAGCAGAAGGTAATCGTCCTTCAGCCGAACACAGGTGATACCACCGTTGTGGCATGTGAGTCCTTTGTGTGGTATGGCGTCACTTATACAAAGAGTGCTGAGCCTACCATTACGCTCACCAATATCCTTGGCTGTGACTCTGTGGTGACGCTGCATCTGACGATTCACTATGCTACTACCAGCGAAGAGACCAGATCGGAATACGAGAGTTATACATGGAATGAGGTGACATATACCCAAAGCGGAGATTATACCTTTGAGACGAAGAATGCCGCAGGATGTGATAGCACGGCTATTCTGCACCTGACTATCAAAGAACGTCCCGATATTGTCTATGACACGGTTTATTTCTGCCGCGGATTCAATACTGTGCACGAGGAGCAGATTGCCGAGGATCATGTACGCCGATACCTGCCGTATCGCTATGAGTCTCCGGATACGTGGGATTATATGGAGGGTGCAGTGGTTTCCGGTGCTCCGGACCGCACGTTAGTGGATCTGAAACGCGTGGAAACAAATCTGCAAAACCACTATACGAATGAACTGACGCCGATTGAGCATATTGCTTGGAGTGTGCGTGAGGACGGAAAAGGTATTTATACGCCGGTTGTTGTAGAGAATCAACCTCAATGGATTCCGACAGGACGTCTGGCTATGCAGATTCAGTTCCGATGTGGTGAGTTGTATAACAACGAATTCCCGATGGCGTTGGATGAAGTGGAGGCGGATAAGCAACCGGTTAAGCGCATTGAGAACGGACAGATCGTGATTATGTATAACGGAACCAAGTACAATGTACAAGGTCAAAAGATAAAGTAAAAATGAAAAACTGGATAATAGGCATATGTCTGATTACGGCTACTGCGCTGACGGCGCAGGTAGTTCCTGCCTATGTACCGGCAGAGGGAGATTGGGACTGCGAGGGTTTTCGTATAGGTATCGGTGCTCCGTATTACTACTGCGACTGCCGCTTGAATAGTTATACTTTCTCCTTCCCGTTGGATACGATAGTCAATGATACGGTATGGTACACAGCGTCTATGAACGACTTGAAAAAAGGTTTGTCCGCTTACTGGTTCTCCGATTGCTCTGTGACTATGGAAGTGTACGCTGTCTGTACGAACAAAGAGCCGATCTTCCAGATCACAGTAGGACCTAACCAGATGCGTGACGTAGATGCAGCTTTTATTCAGAAAAAGATTGATGAAGCAGGAAGCAGCGTGCAGGAGGTGATTGCGGGTCTGACGCCGCATATGCGTGTTTACCCCAACGGCGGTACAGGACGCGTCTATTGCTATCCGTATGACCAAGGACCGGTGTCCACATGCGATGATCCGCTGCCTCTCCGTCCGGGAATGACCTATGTTTGCGACAAAGAGAAGAACGTCTATCGTTTGAACTCCAACCTTATTCCGGCATCGGGCAAGTCGTTTATCCATTGGAAGCAGAAAAAGAACCAACCCTGCGACATATGGCTGACGTTGGACAGCTGTACCGGCGAGGAGATCGGTCGCGCTGTGTTGTCGGATTCGTTGCATGTGTATCAACCCGACTCGGCGCAACTGGTGAATGCCCGTCAGGCCGGACGTAGTATTTGGCTGCATGTGCAACATGCAAAAGACAAAGTAGGACGCGTCTATTTCTACACCAACCCCAAATATGCAGATGCATTCGCTGATGTGAACAAACAGACCTGTACCGGCAAGACTATCAAGGTAAACGAGAAGTCCTATAGTCGTGATACCGCTTTTACAGAAACGCTTTGGGTAGCGAAAGATACGCTGCGGACGATGAGTGTTAATCTGAGTTTTACGGCACCGCAGACGGAGTATGATACCATCCGGTTGACGAATGCGGAAATCAGTCAAGGCTACCGTTATACCCTGACCGGTACGACGATCTATACTTTCGGAGACTATACGTTGGAGGCGAAGAAAGCGAATACCTGTACACGTATCATTCTGTTGACCGTATTAGAGAAAGAAGAGATAGTACCTCCGGTGGTGGATCCGCATGAGGGATTGGAAGATGTATATGGGACGCAAGGCGGGGCGTACAAATGTGTTCGCAACGGACAACTGGTCGTTGTAAAAGGCGGACGTTTGTACAACGTGTTAGGACAAGAAATTACAAACTGGTGACAATAAAGATAACAAACGAAATATCATTATTAACTAGATCAACAAAGATCAACAAAGATATATATATGAAGAAGTTTTTCTTACTAATCGTGGCGTCTATGATGACTGTCTTTACGATGGCTATCGGACGTAATGATGGTAGTACCAAGGCCAATGCAATTGAATTTGATTGGGACAAAGGGGTGGAGCATTCCGATGGTACCAAATGGTATCGTGTGGATTTAGCTCCTTTGTATCAGGAGGATAACCCCTCTCTTACCTTATACTTGACCAATCCGAGTAATTGGGTGGGCACATCAGTGGATGTGAGCATGACTGCCTATGTGGCAGGACAGACGGAGTCGAAGAGTTACTCGATTGCTGCCCACCAGTACAAAACCTACACTGCGAACGCTGCCATGCTCGTTCGGATGAAACAAACGGAGATTTACCTGACGCTCTCGACGGACGGAAGAGTCAAGTTGAGCGCAAAGGTATTTGAAACCGCAGATTTGGATGAGACCTGTAAGGACGCACGTGTACTCAATTGGGACACAGAGACCAGCCAAAACCCCAGCTTTGCTACATGGTGGCAAGTGGATCTGACTCCTGTGAAGAACGCCTCAAATAAGGATGCCAAGATCACATTGACCAACACCGGTTTGCAGACGGTCAACCTGAAGGTAGGTCAATCTCTGGACTGTCCTTCGTCCGGTACTACAAGACGTGATTTTGTATTGGCTCCGGGTGAGTCTATCGTAGATACCATTCCGCGAGACATGATCCTGAACGTTCAGCCCGACGAACTCTATTTCGGGATCGAGAACCTTGAGTCTAAAGTATCGATCAAGGTAGAGTTGGTAGATCAGCCTTTACAGCCGGTCATCCCTGTCTCTTCGTACGAGGAGTTGCATGTAGAGAGCGATTTCGTGATCACAGCCGGTACGCACCTCTATCGTATTGAGGTAGCAGAGATGCGTGACACTGCCAAGTACGAGCCGGAGTTCACCTATCGCAACGAAGGTACAGAAACAGCGAACGTTTTCATTAAGATGGCGTTCAAGTTGCCGGCTTATGGTACCAGCAATACGGATTATGTATTGGGTGCCGGAGAAGAGGAAATCGTGGTGTACAAGAAGAACATGTTGGACGGTTTGGATGAGAGTGTTCATTATATTTTTCTCTTGACCGAGACCGATCAGGATGTTCACTTCTACGGACGTTTCAAACACGTACGTGAAGGTAAGGCTTGTAGGACGAATATCGATTTCAACTGGGAAGACGGTCATACGCAGGAAGCGCGTACTACAATGTGGTATGCGATTGACGTAGCAGATGCACGTGATAACGTCGAAGATATTGTGGTTCACCTCATTAACTTAGGTGGATCATCGGCTAAGGTGAAAGCAGAGATGGCTTTCTCTTGTCCGTATATTGATTTGCAGGAAGTTACCCGTACGGTTGCTGCAGACGGAAAGGAGGTTTCCCGTGTTCTCGGTTACTCTTCGTACGCAATGATGTCCGATACTGTTTGGATCGGTGTTACAACCAATCAGGATATCAAGTTCTGGGCTACGACCAAGCCTGCTAAGACCAAAGCAGCTGATGATGCCTGCTTGACGGCAGTTAAGTTCAACTGGGAAGAAGGTGTTCGACAGAATGGTGGCGATACTGTTTGGTATAAAATCGCAATGGAGGAAGCACGCGAGCAATCCGCTAAGTTCCCCACCGTTTTCGTACAAAACTTAAGTAGTACGAATCCGGCGAAGATCACCGCAGAGTTATCGCTCGAGTGCCCGGATTCGATTGAGAACCAGAAGCGTACCAAAACGCTGGCTGCTAACGCATCGTATAGCAAACAGTTGTCTCGTAACCTATTTGAGAATATCGTACAAGATACCATCTATCTGCGTGTCATCACGACCGAGGATATTGCTTTGCAGATTCGTCTGACCGAAGAGGCTTCGGGTACCAGCTGCTCGTCTGCTGTTCCGTTCAACTGGGTATCGGGCAACACGCAAGCTGCTGATGCTGACGTTTGGTATGCAATTGATCTGCGCGATGTGATGAATAGTTCGGATGACGTACGTGTAACTATTGAGAATAAAGACAATGCTTCCTGTAAGGGTGTAGCGCAGTTGGTTTACTCTTGTCCTATGAACGAAGCTCCTTCTATTCAGGACTTCACTCTGGCAAGCAAGGGTTCACGTTCTATTACCTTGCAGAACAGTGTATTCGAGACTCTGTCGGACAGCATCGTTTATGTCAACCTGCAAGCTACCACTTCGGTTCGTATCGAAGCAACGCGTATTCCGCAGACAGAGCCGTTTGATACTATCACTGCAGATGGTCTGACGCTTATTCCTATCCAGTGGGATTCGCTCTATACCCAGGATACGGATACCGCTTGGTATATCATCCCGCAATCCGAGATTGACTTGGTTCGCAATATGGAGGAGAAACAGAAACCTATTGCACACCTGATCAATACGACGAATGCGAAGATGTCTGTCAAGGCTGAGGCTGCTTTTGCTTTCCCGATAGTAAAGGAGATGATGGCAAAGAAACAAGACCTCAAGGCTAACCAACATTATCAGGATACCGTTCCTGCCGGTACGTTTGAGCAGTTCCTTAAGAAAGACTCGATTATCCTTCGCGTGACCCGTCCTGCCGGTTCAGGTGCTTTCCAATTCCGTGCAGAGTTGGTAAAAGCGAACACCGGTAACACCCGTTATGACGCAGAGCCGCTTACTATCGGCAAACATGTTGAGCAGGAGGCAAACACCTCTATGTGGTATCGAATCAATACCGCAGATCTGAAGAGTGACCCGGACTTGTACAACAAGCGTCTGAAGGTTTGGACAGGAAACTACAGTTCGTTGTCGGCTGAAATCAACGTAGCTGTATATGAAGGTCTGAGCTCACAGGAAGAACTGTTGGAGAAATACGGTCTGGAGGATTATCGTAAGCGCAAAGTTCCCGGAAACGAGAAGAGAAGCAAATATTTCCCGGCTCAGGCAATCTATGCGGTAGGAGATGTTGATCTCTATATCAACGTAACGACTACCCGTCATATCGGATTCACAACGAAGTTCGATGGTGAGTATGCTCCGATAACTCCGGATCCGAATCAGGAGAAGGCAAAACTCTTGGTACCGAATGTAGATTACGTCATCCCCGGTGATAATCAGGAGCACTGGTATCTGGTTTGTTTCCCATACATACGTAATAACTATAAGTATATACATGACGCGTCGCTCGCGTATGTGTTGGACGGAACAGCTACTGTTGAGACAACCGCTACGCTGCAAGAGGTAATGGATTGTAATATGCCGGTTCGCAAGCGTGTTATCAACAAGAAAGGCGGCCACTATGTAGGCGTTAAGCCACTGAGCGAGGTTCTGTCTAAAGGTGTGAATAAACTCACCGGCAGCAACTTTGATCTGACTACCTTCCAAGAGGACTTCATCGATGAGTCGCTTCGTCGTTATATCTCTTCGGATTCTCTTACCGGTTATATCCGCGTTAAGTCAGACACGGATATCAAAGTTCGTATCAACTTGCCGCAGACTACCGGTGACGCTATGCGTCATCCGATGATGTTTGACTGGGAGCACGGAAATGTCAATCCGGAGAATCAGCAGACTTGGTATCGTGCTGAGATCACTCCCGGCCGTGTGCCGGAGGGCAAGGATTTGCGTCTGCACGTTACCAACTGGAGTGATAATGCTTGTACCGCTGCGGTGCAGATCTATCTGGATACACTGTCCACGCCTAAATCAAAGTCATACACCTTGGCTCCGAATGAGGACAAATGGCATGATATCGGTCGTGCTGTACTCGCCGGCTCTTCGGATCTGCTGATTGATTATCATTCGGATTATACTACCCATATATGGGCAGAGATCATCGATGCTCGTCCGCGTGACTCCATCGTTGTGGATACTACATTGTTGGCATGTGATGGCGACGTCCTTACTGACCCATACACAGGTATTTCTTGGACGGTGGATGTAAACGATCCGAATACGATGTTCATCCGTGATTCTATTTCGTTCATCAACGATACAGCTTTGGCAGAGTGGGATTCGATCTGTTATATCCAAGTAGTACAGCGTGTGAACCCGACCATCATCGAGTTGCCGGATATACCTGCTGTTGACCAAGTAGTCATCAAGAAGGGTCAGCCTATTGATTATGCTGCGGCAGATTTTTGGTTGCAGACTCAGTTCGATGACGAGCGTACCATAGATCCGTATAAAGACACGATTGCTATCGTAGACACGATCGTTTGGGAACGTAGTATCAATGACGCTAATGATGAGTTTGAGCCAATCGATCCGACTGCTCCGATTAGCGATGAAGCACAGGTGATCCGTTATCAAGTAGTTACCGAGTGTGGTGATTCAATCCCGAGCAACCTGTTCTACAACACGGTTCGCGATACGCTGAAGGAGGAAGTTTGTAAGGAATACCGCTGGATTGTGAAGAACCCTGCCGGAATCGTTGTTAAGGATTCGACCTACACGGTTTCGACTCTGGATTCTGTGCGACTGAAGACTGCTAATTTCTGCGACCACGTGATGTATCTCGACCTGACCATTACCGGTTATCAGGTAGTCGGTGACACTGTCGAAGTAGAGGCTTGTAAGAAATTCATCTGGAATGGTGTGGCATATACTACCCCGGGTATCTATGTTGATACGATTATTGGTGGTGCAGCGAGCGGCTGTGATAGTATCGCCGCTATCAACCTGACCATCCTGCCGGATGAGACCAAAACGATGCGTATTGATACCTGCTTCTTCTACGAGTGGACATTGAGCGACGGATTCGATACCATCTGTTATGACGGCGGTACCTATATGCACAAGATTGACGGTGGTGAGTTTGACTGCGACACAGTGGTAACACTCAACCTTATTATCGGTGGTAAATACTCTACAACCCTCAAGATGTACTCGAAGTACGGTGACCGTCTCTTGATGATCGACCGTCGGGATATAAATGAGAATATGCCGGGTTGGAGATTAGAGGAAGACGAGACCGACCTTGTTCAGTGGTACAAAGAGTCCACGCCGAAAGATATCTTCCTTGGTTATGGTTTCTACTTCACCAAGTCAGATGGTTCAGTACTGGATGCCGGTACATACTATGCTGTCGTAGAGCTTCCTGCTTCCGAGAGCGCTAAGTGTGGTGCACACGGAGAGACGAACCATTATGTAGTCAAAGGCGCTAATAATGCTCCTGCCCTCATGCCTTCGCTTGCGCGTCCGGGCGAGGATATCCGCGTAGTGAACCTCAATCCCGAGGAGCAGACAACCATCCGTATCTATACCGCCGAAGGTCTGAATAAGGGCACGTACACCGTTCGTGGCGAAGAGTCCTTCATCCTCAAGGCTGGTTACGAGCACGGATTCTACTTGGTAGAGATCGTCAGCGAAAGCGACAAATCAACCTTACGTTATATCGTTAAATAAGAATAGGAAGTAGCACAATGAAGACTATAAAATCCATTCTAATTGCAGCCACCCTGATTAGTGCATCTGTTGTGTCGAGTCTCTCGGCACAACAGGCTGCGCAACCCGCTCCGAAACATGAGTTTAAAGTAGCTATAGGTGACTCCGTGATGATTAAGCGAGAGTGCCAAAGATACTGCACAGGCGAGACTCCTTCTACTTGGGTATGGGATAAAGTACATACCGTACGTCAGTTGGGTACCAAGCGTTTCCCGGATGGTGTACTGTTGATGAATATCTATTCCTGGATGTGTGAAGACTGCCTTATTCCGGTGAACGGACGGGCAGACGAAGCTTCCAAGAAAGCTGCGGTGGAGCAGAAAGAAGATAAAAAAGCTTTCGAATCCGGTACACCAATTGAGGAAATCAAACCTGAAGAGAAACCAGAAGAGAAACCGGTAGAGGAGGTGAAAGAGGAGGTGAAAGAAGAAGAGAAACCGGTTGAGGAAGTAAAAGCGGAAGAGCCTGTAGTCGTTCCGGTAGTGGTAGAGCAACCCGCGGAAGAGCCTGTTGCTGAACCTGAAAAAGTAGAGGAGGCTCCACAAACCGATAGAGCGATGGAGAAAGGTGACTCCATCAAGTCGAAACAGAACTTCCGCGGCAAATATGACCGATTCACAATCGGTGTACGCGGTGGTGTAGCTTCGTTGCTCCATAAAACGGACAATGGTAGCAGAGTGATCGGCGGTGAAGGTTTGCTGGATCTTCAGTATGCACACTATTGGACCAAAGACGGTCGTTCTGTGGATCTCGGTATCTTGACCGGTATCAGTCTCGGTTACTCGCAGAGTGGTATGAAAACGGGTGTTAACTCGCAACTCAAAGGTCTCTCTGATGGAGATACGGACAACCCGATGACCGTAGATTATACGATCCGTGCTGACCAAGTGAAAGAGAATGATGGTGCGATCGTTTTGGAGATTCCACTTATGTTCTCCCTTATTCACGACTGTGGTTTCTTCTTCAACGTCGGTCCGAAGGTGATGATGCCGGTTTATACCCCGTATAAGCAGACTATCTCGGACAATGCGAACACTTTAATTCAAGCGCATTTCCAGGAAACAGACGTTACTGTAGGAAACGAGGTAATTACCGGTATTCTGCGTGATGACCAGAAGAAGCTGAAAGGTACGGATAACGGCGATCAGTTCGTTATTAATGTGATGCTTGGTGCTGAATTGGGTTATGAGTGGATCCTCAAAAACGGTAACTCACTTGGTCTGGGTGCCTATGTCGATTACGGCGTCTACAGCAGCTATAAGAATAAAACCTCTGAATCTCCTCTCATCTCGGTTACTCCTCCTCAGGGATCGAACCCTGCTGATGTAGAGGTATTGTCTGCAACGAAGACCTATGCTTCCAAGCTTGGTTATGTCAGCGCAGGCGTGAAGTTGGCTTATCATTTCAACTTCCCGAAGAAGAGACAATATAAGGACTCTAAATTGTTCTAAAAGCATGACAATACTATGTATAGAAACCAGTACATCTGTTTGTTCAGCCGCCGTCTGTAAAGATGGTGCGCTGATCAAGCAGTGTGTTTCTTATGAGGGTAGCAACCATGCTCGGTTGTTGCCTTCCTATGTGGAGGAACTGCTCTCGTTCACTCGCGAGCAGCACCTCTCTTTGGATGCCGTAGCGCTGAGTGAAGGTCCCGGCAGTTATACCGGTTTGCGTATTGGTACTTCTACTGCCAAGGGACTCTGTTACGGACTATCCGTTCCGCTTATTCCGGTTCCAACTTTGGAGGTGCTCTGCGAGGCAGCAAGGCAGCATTCAGCCTTCAGCATTCAGCATTCAGACATTTTGATTCCGATGATTGATGCACGGCGCATGGAGGTCTATACGATGATCAATGGTGAGACCAAGGCCGTAGTTGTGGAGAGTGAAGAGAGTCTGATCTCGACCGACGGAACGGTCTATTATTTCGGCGATGGAGCAGAGAAATGTACCAAAGTGCTTACAAACCCCAATTGGCATTACATTCCCAATATCGTGCCGGAGGCGCAGTATGTAGGAGTGTTGGCAGAGCGGATAGCAAGCAGTAATCAGCAGGCTGTAATAAACGGTCATCAATTAGCGTATTATGAGCCGTTCTACCTCAAGGAGTTCATTGCTGCACCGAGTCACGTCAAAGGTTTATCATAATTCTATAATAACGTAATAGCGAGAAAAATTGAAAATCATAAATATTAAATATCAAATCTCAATTGTTATCGCCCTCATCGCGATAATACTCCTTCCCTCTTGCTCTACCCAGAAAAACACATGGGCGACTCGTTCGTTCCATCAGACAAAGGTCAAGTATAATATTCTTTTTAATGGCAATATAGCCTATGAAGAGGGACTCAAAGCCATCCGTGATGCCAATACGGATGACTACAGCCGCGTCCTCTATCTCTATCCGGTCAGCAATCATACAGCTGCCGAAGCGAGTGCGTCTCAGATGGATAAGACCATCGAGAAATGTCGTAAATGTATCAAACTGCACTCTATCAAAACCAAACCGAAACGTAATCCTAAGAAAGCTCGTGATCCCAAATATAAACTATGGCTGCAAAGTGAGGAGTTCAACGCTCGTATGACGCTTGCTTGGATCCGTCTGGGCGAAGCGGAGTTCCATAAAGGTGATTTCCTTGGAGCAGTCAGTACATTCCAGTATATCATCAATCATTACCAGAACGACCCGGATATGATCGCTCAGGCGCAGTTATGGATCGCACGCGCCTATGCTGAGATGGGTTGGCAATACGAGGCGGAAGATATGCTCAACCGCGTGCAGATAGATGCGCTGAGCAAGAAGCACGCTCGGCTTTATTCCGCCGTCAAAGCGGATGTGTTACTGCATGGTCAGCAGTATAAGGCGGCGCTTCCTTTTGTCAAGTTAGCTATGCCATATGAGAAACGTACAGTCTATCGTCCGCGGTTCGCTTATGTCTTAGGTCAACTCTACGAGAAAGAGAATCAGCGCGATGAAGCCATTCGCGCTTATAAATCCGTGGTACGAATGGCGCCTCCTATTGAGATGGAGTTCAATGCGCGCGTACGCATCGCTGAATTGGGCGGAAAGAAAGCTCTGCGGCAATTACGAACCATGACCAAACAGTCCAAATACAAGGACAAACTGGATCAATTATACGGCGCAATGGGTAATATCTATTTAGGAGCCAAAGATACTACTCAGGCACTGGAGATGTACGAAAAAGCTATATCGCAAGCTACGGAAGCCGGTACAGCGAAAGCAGCGGTACTCATACGCGCAGGTGATATATATTATGATTTGCGCGCATACGCGAAAGCGCAACCTTGTTACCGCGAGGCGGTTACTATCCTGACAGCGGACGACGATCGTTATGCCCGCCTTCAGAAGCGATCGGAAGTGCTGGATGAGTTGATTGTGGCATATAATCAGGCGCAGCTCCAAGACTCGTTGCAGCGACTCAGTCAGATGACGGAGGAACAACAGCGAGAGATAGTGGAGCGTATTATTGCCGATCTTATCGCTGCGGAGAAAGCGGACTCTACCC
Source organism: Paludibacteraceae bacterium (assembly GCA_017542915.1). The sequence continues at coordinate 12,432 of JAFXWI010000009.1, read as the reverse complement.
AACAGGCAGAAGACGCACTCTCTATTGCGCGCGGAGGAAGAGACTTGCGTAGTGTCAATACCGCAAACATGCTCGGTGGCGGTAATTTCCAGAAGGGTGAGTGGTATTTCTATAATCCTCAGTTGATCAAACAAGGCAAGCAGGAATGGATGCGTCTATGGGGTAACCGTCCGTTGGAAGATAACTGGAGACGGCAGAGCAAGCAGGTGGTTGCAGCCGAGGCCTATGGAGAAGAATTAGCTTCTTCGGAAGGCTATGGAGCAGACTCTTTGGCTGCCGACTCGCTCAAACGCCAAACGGCTCCCCTTGAGACTGATAATCACAAACCGGAGTATTACCTCCAACAGATTCCTAAGACACCTCAGGATTTTGCTGCTTGCGACAGCCTTTGGCGCGAAGCGATGGTGGCGCTATACTTTATTTACCGTGACAAAGTGGAGGACGAGCCATTAGCGCAAGAGACTCTTTCGGAAATAGAGAGACGATTCCCCCAACATCCTTGTTTGGCGGATATACATGAAGATCTCCGTTTGCGCGCTTTGCGTAATGACGAAGCTTATATAGCGCGTATGTTGCGTATGTTGGCAGAGCAAGATTCTCTCTATGCAGCTACCTATGCCGCTTATACACACGGCGACTATCGTACCGTTAAGGCGAATAAGAACTACGCCGAGACGAATTATGAGCAGAGCCGTCTTATGCCCCGATTCCTGTTCCTCAATGCGGTAGCTGTAGCGCGTACGGAAGGACAGAAAGCGTTTACCGCTGAGCTGCAAACACTCGTGGAGAAGTATGGAAATACCGAACTCGGAACTATGGCAAAAGACATGCTTGCGATGTTAGGGCAAGGCATGGAGAGCAAGAAAGGCGGTGCTACGGGAGATTTGGCGGAACTGCGTAACCAAGCGGAGGTGACGGATAAGACCGACTCTCCCGATGTTGAGGAACAGCAGTGGAGCAATGATCGCAAACAAGCGAGCGTGGTACTGCTCATCCTGCCGACAGCGGATGAACAGGCACTCAATGAACTGCTTTATGAGGTGGCGTTGTTCAACTTCTCGCAGTTCCTTATCCGTGATTTCGAATTGCAGAAGATGCCGGTCTTCAAAGAAGGCTGTGCATTGCGTGTGAGCGGATTTGCCGATCTGGACGAGGCTGACTGGTGGATTGATCTTGTGCGTAAGAATGCCGATATGCAGGCAGCCCTCATTGGTATCGAGGTTCAACCCGTTGCAGAAGTTAATCTTCCTTTACTGAAATAAATAAGATGTAAAAAAGATGGTCGTTAAACCATCTTTTGTCGGGAAGTAAAACGTGCCATTCATCCCAACAAAAAAGATGGTCGATAAACCATCTTTTGTCGGGAAGACGTGATTCGAACACGCGACCTCCGGTCCCCCAGACCGTTGCGCTACCGGGCTGCGCCACTTCCCGTCCTAAAAAGGTAATTTTCGGACTCCCCAATGATGGGGAAGTGGAAAACGGGTGCAAAGGTACTGCTTTTTTTTGAATTGTGCAAATAAAAACGAATTTTTTTGTAAAAAATGAGTAAAAAATTCTATATAGAGACCTATGGATGCCAAATGAACGTCGCAGATAGCGAGGTTGTAGCTGCTATTATGGAAACGACCGACGCTACTTTGACGGATCGTTGGGAGGATGCAGATACCATCCTTCTGAACACTTGTTCCATCCGCGATAATGCCGAGCAGAAAGTAGGTGCGCGTCTTCGTGAGTTGAAGGCGCACTTGAAGAGTCGAAAGTCGAAAGTCGAAAGTCAAAAGACTATTATTGGTGTTATCGGTTGTATGGCAGAGCGTATGGGCAAGGAACTGATAGATGATTTCGGTGTGGATTTTGTAGCCGGACCCGATGCCTATTTGGATATACCGAACCTCTTGGCGCAATGCGAACAAGGGCATAAGGCGATGAACGTTGAGTTGAGTACTACGGAGACCTACCGGCAGATCATCCCTTCGCGTATAGGTCGCTCTATCAGCGGGTTTGTATCGATCATGCGCGGATGTAATAACTTCTGCTCCTATTGCGTGGTGCCTTATACCCGCGGAAGGGAACGAAGCCGAGATGTAGAGTCGATCCTTAATGAAGTGCGCGATCTTTGGGCACGCGGATATAAAGAGGTTACTTTGTTGGGACAGAATGTCAATTCGTATAAATACGAACGTCCGGCTGTTGATGGTCAGCCGTCAGAAGTGATTGATTTTGCAGACCTATTGGAACTGGTAGCCGACGCTGTGCCACAGATGCGAATCCGCTTCACTACCAGTCATCCGAAAGATATGTCTGACAAGACTTTAGAGGCGATCAGCCGTCATAAGAACCTCTGTAAGTTCATTCATCTGGCGGTTCAGTCGGGCTCTAACCATATTCTCAAACTGATGAACCGCAAATATACGCGTGAGTGGTATCTGGATCGCATAGCGGCTATTCGTCGCATCCTGCCTACTGCTGCTATCAGTACCGATATATTCTGTGGTTTCCATGACGAGACGCTTGATGATCATGCTCAGACTCTGAGCCTGATGCGGGAGGTGGGTTTCGATAGTGCGTTTATGTTCAAGTACTCCGAGCGGCCGGGCACGTATGCCCATAAACATCTGCCGGACAATATCTCTGAGGAGGAAAAAGTGCGCCGACTCAATGAGATTATTGCCCTGCAAACGCAACTCTCTCTGGATTCTAATCAGCGTGAGATAGGCAAGACGGTGGAGGTGCTCGTAGAGGGATTCTCCAAACGTAGTCATGATGATATGTACGGACGTACGGAGCAGTACAAAACGGTCGTTTTTCCGCGTACGGATCAGAAGGTGGGAGACCTCGTCCAAGTACGCATAGAAGAGGCATCTGCGGCTACTTTGAGGGGCAAAATAGTGTAAAATACGATAAAAACAAAGAATTTTTGCATTTTTTTGACGAAATATTTGGTCATATCAAATAAAAGCAGTACTTTTGTACCGAAAACAAATAAATTTTCATAGTTAAGGTTTAGGTTTAATGGCGAAAGGAGGCTGTGAAGTTTCCTTTCGTTTTTAAACAAAAAAGAGGCAAAAGCCTTATTTTTTTTATGATTGACGAAACGAAAAATACACCTATTGTTCCGGACTTAACGGACATAGAAGAGGTTCGCAAAGCGGTTATTGCGAACGAGATACTTACGCGTAAGTATTGAACTAAATTGTAAATGATTAAATTTTATATAAAATGGCTGTAACTTACATGACCGAAGAAGGTCTACAGAAACTAAAAGAAGAGCTCCATTTCTTGGAGACGGTAGAGCGCCCTCGTGTGATTGCTGCTATAGCGGAGGCACGCGAGAAAGGCGATTTGAGTGAGAATGCGGAGTATGATGCCGCAAAAGAAGAACAGGGAGTCTTGGAGAGCAAGATCGCGCATATCAAAGCTAAGCTGATGGATGCACGTGTGCTGGACACCAAGGACATCCAAACGGATGAGGTGCAGATCCTTACTAAGGTGCGCGTACGCGTGCTTAAAACAGGTAAGGAGAAGACCTATCAGTTGGTAACTGAGGGTGAAGCGAACTCGCTGGAAGGCAAGATAGCTGTTACTACTCCTATTGCCAAAGGACTGATGGGTAAGCGTGTGGGAGATATTGCCCAAGTACAAGTACCTGCCGGTCTCATGGAGTATGAGATCTTGGAGATTTCTTTGTAATCTCTATGAATCGTAATTGGTAAATGACTAAATCGTAAATGGCATGACTATCTTTACGAAAATCATCAAAGGCGAGATCCCGAGCTACAAAGTAGCAGAGGATGAGAAGAATTATGCGTTCTTGGATATCAATCCGTTGGTGAAGGGACATACTTTGGTTATCCCGAAATTACCGGAACCGGAGAGCGATTATCTCTTTGACCTGACGGACGAACAGTACGAGAGTCTGATGCGTTTTGCCAAACGCGTGGCGAAGGGTCTCAAAGCGGCTACAGGATGCAAACGTGTAGGCGTAGCAGTATTGGGCATGGAGGTCAATCATGTGCATATCCATCTCGTTCCGATGAACTCGGAGAAAGATATGCTCTTTACCAATCCCAAACTCTCACTCCCGGCAGAAGAGATGGCAATCATTGCCAACTCTATCGCCGAGGCAATTGAGAAAAACTAAGCTTTCACGAGAGCGGATGCGGTCAAGGCAGCAAGGCGTGCGTTATTGAGCACGAGCTGGATATTGGCTGCAAGGCTGTCTCCGCCGGTGAGATCTTTCACTTTGGCTAATAAGAAAGGTGTGCATTGTTTACCATGCACGCCTTTTTTGTCGGCTTCTGAGAGTGCTTTTTCGATAGCGGCATTGATGACATCCGCGTCCATGGAGTACTCCTCCGGAATAGGGTTGGTGACCAGCATTCCGCCCTTCAGTCCGCAGGCTATCTTTGCTTGGAAAGCGGCCGCTAATTCTTCCGGTGTGTCGATGCGGTAGTCCACACCAAAACCGCTGTGACGGGTGTAGAAAGCCGGCAATTCGTCTGTTCCATAACCGATGACGGGTACGCCTTTCGTTTCCAGATATTCAAGCGTCAAACCCAGATCTAAGATGGACTTAGCTCCGGCGCAGATGACCATGACTTGGGTTTGTGCGAGTTCCTCCAAGTCGGCAGAGATGTCGAAAGTCTGCTGAGCTCCGCGGTGTACGCCTCCGATGCCGCCGGTAGCAAACACTTTGATGCCTGCTAAAGAAGCAATGATCATCGTGGTGGTTACGGTGGTAGCGCCGTCTTCACCGCGCGCCAAGAGTACAGGCAGGTCACGGCGGGACGCTTTGATGACAGCCTGACCTTTCTTACCCAAATATTCAATCTCCTCTTTGGTACAACCGGCTTTCATTTTGCCGCCGATGATAGCGATAGTTGCAGGAACGGCTCCGTTATCCCGGATCGTCTGCTCCACGCGCAACGCCGTCTCCACGTTCTGCGGATAAGGCATGCCGTGACTGATGATGGTTGACTCAAGGGCAACGACAGGCTTGCCCTCTTCCAATGCTTTCGCTACTTCCGGCGATAAGCTCAAATATGGATTTTTCATATTATGCATGATCTAATTTTTAATTTTTAATTTCAATCACTTATAGCAGTATGTTCGCGATATCGGGGTTCACGGCTTTGGGGCTCATGAGCGAGGTACGAGCTGCCATCAGACCGTATTGCGCCGTTTGCGGGAAACTGATGCCTTTGGCATAAGCGAAAACGACTCCTGCGAGGAAAGCGTCTCCTGCGCCGGTAGTGTTGACTATCTCGCCCGGCAGAATAGGAAAAAGCCATTCTTCCGCTGCGTTGCGGCAATACACACCCTCCGCTCCAAGTGTGATATACACATGTGCTACACCGAGATCGAGCAGTTGTTGAGCCGCTTCGCTGTAGGTGGCAGTCTCGGTGACTGCTAAAGCTTCTTTGAGATTGAGTTTGAGCGTATGGAGATAAGGCAGTTTGCATTTACGGAGTGCATTGACCACACGATGGGCTTTGGTACTACTTACTCCGTCGATGAACAGCGGAGCAGTCACGTTTTCCATCAGCCAACGGATAGAATCCTCGGTGACGTTGGTGTCCGCTACGATGAACTCGGACATATTGATTTCTCCGATTCGTTTGGCAAGCCATTCGGGTGTGATCAGGCGGATTGCTTCTGTATCCGCGACTGCAGTAATCATCTCTCCTGCCTGATTATGCAGGCAGAGATAAATACCGCTTCGTTGCGAAGACTCGCGTTCGGACAGATGTACGTCTATACCCTGTTGCTTGCAGTAGTCGTGCATCAATCCTCCGAAGAGATCACCACCGAAAATGGTCAGTAACTGTGTTCGTGCACCGAGTAGCGCCAAGTTATGGGCGATATTACGCGCTACGCCCCCATAACCGACTTCGATGTGCCCGGGGTTGGAGTCCGCAGCAATGAATGCGCCGTTGAGCGTTGCGGACATGTCCATGTTAGCCCCTCCGATGATAGAAATAAGTGTATCCATGATAGTATTTACCTATTGATGCTGCAAAGGTACAACAAAATTCGTACATATGCAAATTTTTATGCATTTTATTTGTATATTTCAGAAAAAAGTTGTACCTTTGTAGCCGATTTATTAAAATAAGGTTAATGGTCTAGGATAAATACGTTGTAATATGATATTTAGATTTACTTTTTCGTGTGAGGAAGGCGATCCTGCTTTCCGCCGTGTATTTGAAGCGGACTCTGATGCCACGTTTCTTGAGTTGCATGAGGCGATTCTCAAATCCGTCGGTTATCCGGACGATCAAATGACTTCTTTCTTCCTCTGTAATGAGGATTGGGAGAAGGGTCAGGAAGTGACGCTCGTAGAGATGGATAAGAACTTTGAGTATGACAATATGGTGATGAGTGATACTCGCCTGAGTGATCTCATTGAGGAGCAGGGTCAGCGTCTGATCTATGTGTTTGATCCGATGTTTGAGCGTTATTTCTTCGGTTCGCTCAAGGAGATCAAGGCCGGTACGATGAACGGAGTAGAGTGCGTGGAGTCCAAGGGTAAAGCTCCTAAGCAGCTCAAGTCCGAAGATCCGTTAGCGGCTGTAGGAGGTAAGGGCGGAAACGACGATTTCATGTTTGACGACGAGTTTAAGGACGAGTACGATCTGGGTGATATCGACGCAGAAGGCTTCCAAGACCTCAGTTTTGACGATGGAACAATGTTCTAAGACACTTGTTCTGATCCTCGGTCCTACGGGTGTAGGCAAGACCGAACTGTCGCTGCGGGTAGCGGAGCACTACGGGTGTCCTATACTCAATTGTGACAGTCGTCAGGTGTTTAAGTCCATTCCTATCGGCACGGCTGCTCCTACGGAGGCAGAACAAGCGCGCGTGAAGCACTATTTCATCGCTACTCGGGCGTTGGAGGAGGACTACAATGCCGGTCAGTACGAGCGAGACGCTTTGCGGGTATTGGAGGATTTATTCCGGACGCATGAGGTCGTCGTTATGACCGGCGGGTCGATGCTCTATGCTGACGCAGTCTGCTACGGACTCGATGAGTTGCCTGCGGTACCGGCGGCTATCCGTCGCAGCGTACAGGAGTCGTATGAGAAGCACGGTCTGACTTGGCTTCAGACGGAAGTGCAGCGCCTTGATCCGAACTACTGGGAAGAAGTGGATCAGCAGAACCCTGCCCGTTTGGCGCATTGCGTGGAGCTGAGCCTGACAACAGGCAAACCCTATTCCTCGCTTCGCACTAACACTCGGGTACAACGTCCTTTTCGGATTGTCAAGGTAGCTTTGGAGCGTCCCCGCGAAGAGTTGTACGACCGTATTAACCGCCGCGTGTTGCAGATGATAGAGGACGGGTTGGTAGAGGAAGCGAGGTCGGTTTATCCCAAGAGGCACCTGAATAGCCTGCAGACGGTCGGGTACCGAGAGTTATTCGCCTGTTTCGATGGAGTATACGATCTGAACAGGGCGATTGAACTGATACAGCAAAACACACGTCATTATGCCAAGCGTCAGATGACTTGGTTCAGGCGTGACGAAGATATTCACTGGCTGAAAGCCAACGATGATTATGAGAAAAATATACATATTATTGACCATTTGCTGCGCGCTGATTGCGTGTAAGAAGAACCACGTGGATTTTACCTACTCCCCTGCCCAGCCTCGTGCAGGTCAGACGGTGTATTTCTCCAACCACTCCTCTTCCGGTGAAGAATGGGAGTGGACGTTTGGTGACGGTGCGTCCGTGGCGCTCAAATCGCCGACCCACACCTATCGTAATCCCGGTACGTATACCATCACGCTCAAGGTAGATAAGAAAAAGAAATGGATGGTGTCCAAGAGTATTACGATTCATGATACTGTGCCGACTTTTACGTGCTCGGACTCGGATCTGGTGGTGTACAAGGACTATACGTTTACGGCACAGGTGTATAATCCCTATAACTACGACGTGGATTATCAATGGACCTTGCCGCTCAATACAAACTATGCGGTAGTGAAGGATACAACGATGAAAAACAGCACTTTGCATCTCTATTTTACGCAGGAGATGGACGAAGCACCTATATGGCTGAAGGTGACGATGAACGGAGTTACTACTGAGATCAAGAATACCTATATCGTGTCGAATCAAGCCGCTCACTCCTTGCTCATCCGTACCGCAGAGCAGGACTATCGTCAGCGTATTTTCGGTGATCGGGCAGAGATGTATAAACCCACCACGGATGCGATGCTCTTGAATAGGGAGCAGGATACCCTACAGGAGTATAACGGCTATTTGGTGCGTCTGTCGGAATTGGCGGAGGATTACCCCGGTATTAAGGGTTTCCATATTGCCAGCCGTAAGTTGTATTACCGTGCGGACGGTCTTTGGATCTCTAATCCTGATGGTTCGTACCGCGTGCAGATCGATGATGCTGAATGTTTGGCGATGACGCTGGACACCAAGGATAACCGTATTTATTGGGCTACCCCGACCGGTGTATGGTATATGCCTTTCATCGGATCGGATAATAACAAGTTTATTACAACTCCTCAGCAGTTAAATAACCTCACCGGCGTTTCCAAACTCGCCGTTGATTATGACCCAAAATAATATGCAACCAGATTACATTTTCGAAACATCGTGGGAAGTGTGCAACCGTGTAGGCGGAATCTATGCCGTTCTCAGTACACGTGCAGCCTCTATGCAGGCGGAGCACCCGGATCAAGTGTTCTTTTTCGGTCCTGATTTCGGTGACCACAGTGATATATACTTTAAAGAAGACAAGACGCTTCTCAAAGATTGGCTGGTGGCTAATCAGAAGATTCAGGTGACCAATATCCCTGTTCGTGTAGGACGATGGATGGTGCCGGGTGAACCGATCGCTATCCTGCTTAAGTTCGATGCGCTCTGGTCGCAGAAGGACGAGATATACGGATGGGCTTGGAATAAGTTCCAAGTGCAGAGCCATGCGGCGTACGGCGACTATGACGAGTCCTGTCTGTTCGGCTGTGCAGCAGGAATGGTGATGGAGAGTCTCTATCGCTTCTTGGTAGAGAAACATCGCTCGAAGGCAAAGGGTAAAGGCAAGAAACTCAATTTCTGTGCGCACGCTAACGAGTGGCAGACGGCGTTCTCGATCTTCTATTTGCAGGATCATTGCCCCGAGATAGCTACGCTCTTTACGACGCACGCAACGGGTATCGGTCGTTCCATCGCAGGAAACGGCAAACCGCTCTACGACTATTTCGAGGCATATAACGGAGACCAGATGGCGTATGAGCTGAATATGGTTTCCAAACACTCGGTGGAGAAACAGGCTGCGCATCATGCGGACTGCTTCACGACGGTCAGCCCGATTACTGCCCGTGAGTGTGCTCAGCTGCTTGATAAGCCGGTAGATGTGGAGACGCTGAACGGCTTTGAACCTACTTTTGTGCCCAAAGGCAAAGCCTTCGATAAGAAACGTGCTGAGGCTCGTGAAACGCTGCGTAGAGTAGCAGAGGGCTTATTGAACGATAAGATTTCGGAAGATGCACTCTTCATCGGTATTTCCGGTCGTCTGGAGATGAAAAACAAAGGTATAGATGTCTTTGCGTCGGCGATGGATAAGTTAGCGCAGAAGATCCATCAGAGCCGTCAGCCCGAACGGGAGATAGTAATCTTTGTGATGGTGCCTTATTTAGATAGAACTCCGACCCGTAAAGGCAAGGTGTCTGCGGTCTTTGCACCCTATTATCTGGACGGTCATGATCCTCTTTTCGGTAAGACCTATTACGACCTGCTGATAGGTTTGGATATTACTGTTTTCCCCTCTTACTATGAGCCTTGGGGTTATACGCCGCTAGAGTCCTGTGCCTTCCATGTGCCGACGATCACTACCTCGCTGGCAGGATTCGGAGCTTGGGCGGCTCAGCAGAATGAGCGTTTTGGCGTCGATGTGATTGAGCGTAATGACTCCAACTACGACCAAGTGGCAGAGAAGATAGCGGAAGATGTGCTCCGTTTTGCGCACCTTGCACCCGAAGAGGTAGAGCGTGCACGCAAAGAAGCTGCTGCTGTAGCCAAGAAAGCGGAATGGAAACATTTTTACAAATACTACCGTCAGGCATATGAGATTGCTCTCAAGAAACGTGATGCACGTATGTCTGAACTTCAAAACCCTACATTGTTATGAGAAAGTTTTTAGTGATGATTGCATTGGTACTGCCGTTGACAGTACTCGCGTGTACGAATTTCTTAGTCGGTAAAGAGGCGTCCGCAGATGGTAGCACCATCATCTCTTATGCTGCCGATTCCTACGGCATGTTCGGATTTCTGCATTTCTCTCCCGCTGCGGATTATCCCGAGGGAGCGGTGCGAGAGGTCAAAGACTGGGATACCGGTCGTTCGCAGGGAACGATTCCTCAAGTAGCGCACACCTATTCCGTGGTGGGTAATATGAATGAGCATCAGGTCACCATCGGTGAGACCACTTGGGGCGGACGTGAAGCCCTCTGGGACACCGTGGGCGTGGACTACGGAAGTCTTATCTACATCGCTTTGGAGCGCTCTAAGACTGCCCGCGAAGCGATTGATTGGATGATTACGCTCGTCAATGAGTACGGCTATGCCTCCGAGGGAGAGTCTTTCTCTATCGGTGATCCGAATGAGATTTGGATCATGGATCTCATTGGTAAAGGTCCGGGCAAAAAAGGGGCAAACTGGGTAGCCGTTCGTATTCCGGACAATGCGATTTCAGCGCATGCTAATCAGGCGCGTATCACGACCCTGCCGGTGAATATGAAAGTGAAGATGAGCGCCAAGCAGGCAAAGCAGCAGAAGCTCATCGAGAAGAAACTGAACTGTGTATGCAAGGGAGATTGGATGTGGGACAAAGACCTCATCGCTTTTGCTCGTGAGAAAGGATATTTCAGCGGCAAAGACGAGGAGTTCTCGTTCCAAGCGGCTTATAACCCCTTCGATTTCAGCGGTCTGTATGTCTGCGAAGCACGCGTATGGTCTTTCTTCCGTCATTTCTCCGACGAGATGGATCAGTACTTGGACTACGCTACTGGTAAGACTTTCCGCGAGACGAACGGTAAGGATGCCGGCGAGCATATGCCGCTCTGGATCATTCCTAACAAGAAAGTGTCTGTGCAGGATGTCAAAGAATGTATGCGTGACGAGTATAAAGGCACGCCGCTGGATATTACGCAGGGTACGGATGCCGGTCCGTGGAATAGCAAACTGCGCTACGGAGGTCTGGGCTTCAAGTGTGCGGTGAACGGCACGGATACATTGCAGTACTGGTACGAGCGTCCGACGGCTACGCAGCAGACGGCTTGGTCTTTTGTCTCGCAGATGAGAAGTTATAACCCCTATGGTATCTTCTGGTTCGGTGTGGATGATGCTGCTTGTTCGTGCTATACGCCGATGTACAGTTGTCTTACGCGTGTACCGGAGTGCTTTAAGGAGGGGAACGGAGACAGTTATACTTTTTCTCACACGAGTGCATGGTGGACGTTCAACCTCGTAGCTAACTGGGCATACACCAAGTACAGCCGGATGTATCCGCATATCCGCGAGAAACAGCAAGTATGGGACGATAAGTTCAATACCCAGATTCCGGGATTGGATGAGAGAGTAGCTCAACTGAGCGAAGAAGATGCCAAAGCATTCCTGACCAACTACTCCTGTTCGCAGGCTACATCGCTTGTGGAGGATTGGCAACGACTCTATATCTATCTCGTCACCAAGTTCATCGACGGTCAGGAGCGTAAGGAAGAGAACGGCGATTTCAAGCGCAACCGGTACGGTCAGTCCACAGGTCCGAACCGTTTACCGTTGCCCGAACCCTTCCTTCGTATGGTTGCTCCCGAAATAACCCACGAGTGATGCCTTAAGCCAAACGGTAGGCTTTAGGCGTCACGCCTACGTGGCTTTTAAAGAATCGGTTGAAGAAAGCCACGTTGTCAAAACCAAGGTTCAATGCAATCTCTTTAATCTGCAGATTAGTGATTTTGAGTTGACTCTTGGCGTCTGTGATGATGGCTTCGATGATGATGTCACCTGCCGTTCTTTCTCCTACCGATTTGATGGTGGAGCAGAGGTGCGGCAGCGTCAGGCGCATAGCGTCAGCGTATTGGCTCACGTGATGCCACTCGTGATAATGTTTCAGCACTAATTGGCAATAATCCTGATAGATCTCCGTCTTTCGGTCTAAGGGCTTGACGAGGTACTCGTCCTGCTCGTGTGCATATTTGCTGTAACTCGTTTGCAGCAGATTGAAGATATGTACCATCTTCTCGCTGTCTAACATCGTGGGTTCGGCATTGAGCGCCGCTACGATGGTCTGGTACATTGAGCAGAGTACCTCCTTATGATTATCGTTGACGCTGATGATCGGAGAATGAAGCTGCAGGGAGGTCAAGGACATACGATTGTTGATCGTGTGTTTCTCCAAGAATTTACTGCCGAAT